>NZ_RAWQ01000001.1:0-167530 GCF_003668965.1 Corallococcus sp. AB030 | reverse complement strand
GGATGGGCCAGGGGATCCCTCACGTGTGAGGCCATGGCGCGCAAGAGGCGGCCCGGCTCCGAGAGCACGTCCCAGCTGTTCCAGCGCTCCACGCGGCCCAGATAGATGCCATAGCCACACAGGCCGGAGGTGATGGCGACGAAGGCCCATGCCGCCGTGCGGCCCCAGCGCTCTTCCAGCCACCGCTTCCAGATGTCCAGGGACAGCAGGCCCAGCAGCCACCCGGTGGCGGCGAACAGGGCCAGGAGCGCGGCGTCGAACCAGAGCGGGACCACGGGCCGCTGACGCAGGTGGATGAAGTCGGTGACGAGGTAGGGCGCGTTGGGAAACAGCGCGAGCCAGCCAAGCGCCAGCGGGGCCAGGAGCCACGGACGGCCCAGGCCTCGCACCATCAGCCCCCGTGCGATGAGGGCCAGGGTGTACGGCGCCCAGGCCAGGAACAGGTTCCACGACAGGAAGGCGAAGCTGGCGCGCTCGCTCCAGTCGAGCCGCAGGGCCAGCAGGTCCACCGCGAGGATGCTGCACAGGATCGCGGGCAGCAGTCCGTGACGGCTCGGGATGGAGGCGAAGGGGGAGTGCGGTCGGGACATGGTGGCGTGTGGCGCCACAGCCGCGCACCGTGTCGGAATGGCCACGGTGCAACGGCTCCGGGAAGGGCGTGGACCCGGAGCGCCGTCATGGGAGCCCTCGGGTCTGCCCTTCAGCAATGCGCGGGCCAGCTGCCCCGCCCCGTGCTCAACAGTCCAGGTCGTACGTCTTGACGTCATCGTTCGGCGCGACGACCTTGACGGTGTTGGAGCCGTCGAACGTCGCGGTGAACGTCCCTTCGCTCGTATCCACCTGCACCATCCCCGCCGTGGGGCACTGGTGGTCGCAGCGCTGGTAGCCGGACACGGTCGTCGTCGAGCTGAGGCCGCCCTTCGTGGCCTGCGACGTACTGTCCACGGTGATGCACCCGCTGCCCGCCACCCAGGTGACCGTGCTCGTGGACGTTCGCGAATCGAAGCGATTCGGCGAGAAGCTGTTGGAGGTGACGGTCACCTTGCGCTGGTCGCCTTGCGGCGGGGACCCGGCGATCTGCAGCGAGAGGTTGTACGGCTCCCCATTGATGGTGAGGTCGGTGGAGTTGGCCGTGGCGGCGAGCTGCCCCTGGTTGTCGGCGAGCACCACCTCCACGCTGCCGGAGATCTGCGTGAGCGAGATCGCCGCCTGGCAGTTGTTGAACGTGTAGTTCACCGTCGCGCCCGTCGCGGTCGCGGTGGCGCAGCCGGAGGGAGTGAAGGCGGTGGAGGCATTCGCCGCGAGCTGGGTGGCCGCCGTGGCCGGGTCGACAGCCATGGCCTGCACCTTGCCGATGGCGTAGTACCAATAGCTGTAGACAGGGTCGACCCATGCATAGGACCAGGCCGCGTCATACGCTCCGTAGTACGGATCGTAGTAGGCGTCGTCGTAGTAGTACGGGTCGTAGGTGCTGGTGCAGGCCATGCCCGCGCCCAGCGACAGGAACAACAGCGCCGCTTTCATCTGTTTCATCCACCGCCCCCTTGAGTGGTTTTTCCGAACGGGCCCAAGGTGGGTCCCGGTGGTGGGCGGGAGTACTGACCCGCGGAACAGCCCGACTGCGGGATGTTGGTCCGCGGGCTCACCTGTCAGTCCGGGCTCCGGAGCGCACTTCCCGCCTTGCGCAGGACGTTGAAGAGCCTTTCGCGGTCCAGTCGCGCTCGGTCGAAAGCCTTTGGCACGAAGAGCTTCTTGAGTGATGCGTCCGTGGCGTCGAAGTCCCCCGCGGCGAAGTGATGCCTTGCCTTCACCTGGGCCTGCACGTCGTGGTCATCCGCGATGACCGCCTCGGCCTTCAGCACGCCGCCGACCCGGAGCGTCGCGTCGTTGCCGTGCCCCCAGACGACCTGCGCCTCCAGGTCCTGGCCCACGACCAGCTCCCCATCCGTGTCCACGCCGCTGGCGCGCAGCGAGCCGCCCACCACGAGCAGGCCTTCAGGCCCTGCGTTGCTCAGCACGCCCTCCACCGTGAGGTTCCCTGTCACCAGCAAGGGACCGTTCACATGCACGTCCCCCTTCACCACCAGGTCCCCTCGAACGAAGCGTGGGAGCTTGGAGGGGGAGGGCGCCTTCGCTTCGGCAGGGAGCACTTCCCGGGCGAGCACCACCAGGGCCATGGCCGTCCAGGGAGGCAGGCCTTGCACCGCCGCCGCGAGCGCGTCCCACGACGTGGCGCCTTCCAGCGCGAGCCGACTCAGGACCTGCTCGACGGAGTCCACATCCTTGTCCTCGTAGTACCAGGCCTTGAGCAACGCCTTCCGCTCGCGGGCCAGCGCGTCCAGCATCGGCTGCACGTCCAGCGCGCCCTTCTTCCCCGAGGGCGCCCTGGCACCCATGAGCTGGGCGAGGTGCGCGTTGCCGTGCTCCAGCGCCTCCTGCACGGGCGTCTGTCCCGCCGAGTTCTTGCCATTCACATCCGCCCCGGCCTGGAGCAGGACCTCGATGACGGGCCCCCGCTCCTTGACGCGCGCGTGCTGGTGCAGCGGCGTCCAGCCCTTGCCCGCGTTGGGGTTGGCGCCCGCGTCGATGAGCGCTTGCGCCACGTCCGCCCGCCGCGCGTTGAAGAGTGCCGTGCGCCCCGCGTTGTCGAGCGCGTCCACGGGAACGCCGCCCTTCGCCAGCAGGGCGATGCAGGCCGTGCAGCCGTGTTCCGCCGCCGCGTGGAGGGGCGTGGCCTTCGCTGAATCGGTCGTGTCGGCGGGAGCCCCCAGCCGCAGGAGCTCCTTCACCAGCGATGCGTCCTCCACCCGCGCGGCCAGGTGGAGAACGCCGCCCTGGGTCTTGTCCCGGGCCTCCAGGTCGGCCCCCAGCGCAATCAGGGCCAGCACCCGGCCCGTGCGCCATTCCCCTTCGAAGCCAGGGCCGAAGAAGGGGGCCGCGTCGAGCCCCGCCGCCTGCAGGAGTCCGTTGTCCAGGGCCTTGGCCTTCTTGGCTGGGGGACGCGCCGCGGGCTTCTGCTTCCGGAGCCATGCGTGGAAGCCTTCGTCGGAGAAGGCACCTTCCAGGCCCTGGAAGGGGAACGGATCCTCGTTGCCCTCGTCGTCGCGGGCGCGCGGGTCGGGCGCAGCCTCCACCTGGGCGAGCAGCTTCCGGTAGCCCTGCTCCGGAGGGCCCCGCCGCAGCGCGTGCCACGCTTCCAGCCCTCGACGCGCGCGGGCGTGGTCCGCGAGGTCGCGCAGGCCTTCGGCCTCCACCAGCGCGGCCTCCGCCTGCTGCATCTGCGCGTCCGTCGGCTTGCGGCGCAACACGTCGTCGGCCCACTGGCTCAGCGCCAGCGCGCGCGCCTTCTGCCCGGTCGACAGCTTTCCGCCGGGCTTCGTCCCTCGGGTCAACTCAAGGACGCGGTCACGAACGCGCCAGTGCTCGGCCTTCACCTCGCGCTCCCAGCGGTGGGGCTCCACGCGACGAGTCGGATCCAGGGCCCAGTTGAGCGAGTGCAGCGCCAGCAGGTGCTCCGGATCCGCCTCCACGATTTCGCGCAGGAGTAGGATGGCCGGGTCCAACTGGGGCGGCATCTCATCCAGCAACGCGTCCGCCTTCTTCATCAGCGCGGCGGTGTCGGGCTTCTTGGGCATGGCAAGGGACCTTGCCAGGAGGCGCCTTGTGTTGCCCGGGCAAACAGCGGCGTCACACGACAAGGCCCCGGATGCTCACAGGCAATCCGGGGCCTTCGTTCTTCAGCCGCGACGTGTGGCTACTTCACCGTCACGCGCCAGGTGCGGCTCTCCGTGGTGCCACCCCGGCCGTCCTCGGCGAGGACCTTCCAGAAGTAGTCCCGGCCGCCCTCCAGCTTCACCGTCCTGGACTGCTCGGGCACGCCCTTCGTGCAGGCCGCGTAGGTGAAGCGGGTGTTCACACTCCAGACGCAGTGCCGGTAGACGACGGCGTCCCCGTCCTTGTCGTACGCGTCCTTCCACTCGAAGGTCACGCTCGACGAGGTGATGGCGTTCTCCTTCGGAGTCACCAGCTCCAGCGTCACTGGTGCGAGGTTGCGGCCCAGCTTCTCCGTCGTGACGAACGTCTTGGCGAAGACCGGATCGCCGGTCGCGGCCACGTCCTGCGCGCAGTCGCGCAGACGCTCCTTCGAGACGCCCTTGCACAGCGCCTCCGCCTGCTCCAGCGGAATGGCCTTCAGCGGCTCCACCACCGGGATGCCGGGCGGCGCCTTCTCGATGCGGCAGCTGTCCGCCTTGTACCCGGGCCATTCGCGCAGCGTGTACGACTCGGGGGAGTAGCCGGAGGCATAGTCGAAGAGGGACGTGTCCTTCGTCACCCGCCAGGACTCGCCGAACTTCTCGTACAGGCCGACGTAGCGGTCCCCCAGGTCCGAGGGACGCGCCCCCAGCTGTGAGCCGTCCGGCAGCACGGGCAGCCAGTTGCCCGGGGCGATGGGGCCCAGCAGGCCCTCCCTGGCGCGCGCCTGCCGCACGTCGATGTTCATGTACCAGAGGCCGTAGTGCGCCCACCAATCCGTGGTGACGGTGATGCGCGTGCCGCCCGCGGATTCAATGCGGATGCCGCCGGTCGTCCCAGTGGACGTGATGCGTCCTCCGGCGGGGAGCAGCAGCTCCTTGTCCAGAGACACCGGCTTGCCGTCGACGCGCAGCACCAGCAGCTCCGGCTTCTCCGCGTTCATCTGGTAGCTGACGCGATGCGGGCCGACGCGCACCGCCACCGCCGTCGTGATGCTCGCGCAGGCCGTCAGGCCGGTGTGCGGATCCGGCCCCACGGGCTGCTCGGTCTGCACGGGCGTGTGGCGCGCCTGGAGCTCCAGCCCCGGGTCGCGCAGGAGCACGTACTCACCGGCGCCCTGGAAGTCGTAGCGCACGCCGTCCATCGTCGTCAGGTGCGGGTCGCCCCAGAGGGAGGGATTGCCGCCGATGATCCACCGCCTGATGGTTTCGACGTCCGTCTGGCTCAGCGGCGGTCCGCCACACGGCATCATCCCGTTCGGGCAGTCCTCGGACGTGCGGGTGATGCGGTCGAACAACGGCCCCGTCTGGCTGGTGGCCATGGGCGCGGCAATGGCATACGACGCCGTGAGCGGATTCACGCCGGGGGCGCTCTGGTCCTCGGCCAGGTTCAGGTAGGTGCCGAAGTTCTTGTACGGCGGGTAGTCCAGGCCGCCGTGGCACTCGATGCAGGCCTTGTTGAAGATGCGCTGCACGTCCGTGTACGTCGGGTAGTCGCCCACGGGCGGCAGCGAGGCCAGCGTCGTGTTCACCGCTGGAATCAGGCTGGCGCAGGAGAAGGGCGCCGCCAGACCGGGGATGGGGTCCGCCATCAGGTTGGCCTCCAGCCCCGTCTGGAGCGCGCCGGTGTACGTGCTGAACACGTCGGCGAAGCCATAGGCGCGCGAGCGTCCGCGCACGCCCAGGGACCACTTGTCCACCGACACGCCGAGCGGCTCCAGGAAGTACCGGTACAGGGCCATCAGGTTCGTGTTGGGGCTGTAGTTCTCCCGGTCCACGAGGATGCCGCCCATGACCGTCGAGTCCGGGGCCGGGTTGTCGATGGGCCGGCGGAACACCTCCTGCCTCAGCCGGGTCAGCGACACGTCCGTCGACGCGCTGGTCGCGGCGCCGTACTGCGGAATGAGGCCGTTCACCGTCGTCCCGGTCATCAGATAGGGGTCGCCCGCGCGGCTCAGGTTGAGCTTCTCGATGTCGGCCTTGCGGCGCGGGATGCTCTGCGTGCGCGCCAGGGTGTCGTCGCGCAGGGCGTTGATGCCCATGCCGTTGCGCGACGTGAAGAAGGGCAGGTTCACCGCCAGACCCGAGGGGCTGCTCTGAACCGTATTCAGCGAGCTGTTGATGGTGAGGCAGCCCTTGGTGATGGCCAGGGCCACCGGACGCGGATCGACGAACACGCTGCCAGTCGCCCAGCGGTGGCTGGCGAGCTCGTCCGCGATGCGCCGCTGATTGAGGCTGCCATCGAAGCCGCCCAGCAGGTCGAACAGCTGGACGCCGCGCCCCTCGTCCCCGGAGATGAGCGAGTCATGGAACAGCGTGACGGACGGGCCGCCCCGGGTGACGGAGGTGAGCGCGCCCGAGCCAGGCTGGGCGTTGAAGGCATACGCCGTCGCGATGGTGGCGGTCCCCGAAGGAACGGGCTCCGTCGTCACCGGGGGCGTCAGGTCGAAGCTGAAGCGCGGCGTCCCGTCGTTGGGGCCGCCCCGGTAGCGCGTGATGAGGTGGGGGCTCCCCGCCGGCAGCCGTCCGGGCGGTTGCAGCCGGAGCTGTTCGATGAGCCGGCGGACCTCGGGCTGCGTCCGCCACGTCCAGGGGTTGAAGAGCTTGCGGAACGCGGCGGTGTCCACCGAGCCCTGGTAGAGGCGATCCCGGTTGAAGGGGAGCATCCCGCCCCAGCTGTCGTAGGGGTCCCAGTTGGGCTTGTTCTTCGTCTTGATGACGCCCACCGGGAAGCCAGTCGTGCCGGGGATGCCCGTGAGGTTCAGCACGTTCCGCGTCGAATGGCAGGCCGCGCACTTCCCATCATCCTTCTCGATGTGGCGCGAGCGCGGAGGGATGGAGCCCATCTGGGGGATGGTCGTGAGGATGATTTCGTGGAAGCGGAAGTTCTTCGTCGCCTCGTCCCACTGCATGTATTCGATGACGTCCGGATGCGAGCCTGGATAGGACGCATGCGGCGCGGGCCCGATGGAGAAGACGGACCGGGCGGTCTGGCTGGAGAGCAGCAGGCGCGGGTGCTCCGCGGTGCCCGTCTGGAGGCTCTCTGACCGCGCCATCAGGATGGGGCTGGCCCTGTACTCAGCCGGCAGCGCGCTGATGAAGCGGGCCACGGTGTTCGTGGCCGCATTGGCGGGATTGTTGAGATACGCCTCGATCTCCTCGGGCGTGATGGCGCTCGTGTTGACGACGGGGATGGGATTGACGGTGCCCGCCGCGAGCCGGAAGACAGGCTTCACGGACCGCGCCACGCCCATGGTCAGGGTGCAGCTGGGCGTCGTCCCCGTGCAGTCCGGCGTGGACGACAGGTCCGCGTCCAGGTCGACGTTCCAGCCCTGGAATGAAGAACCCGCTGACGGCGTGGCGGTGAGGGTCACGGACGCGCTGGCGCTATAGGTTTCATCGCAGTCGCTGCCGACGATGTTGGTGCAGTTGATGCCAGTGCCCGTGACGGTGCCGGAGCCAAGCCCCAGGGGCATGACCCGGAGGGCCGCGGCTTCGGCGGTCGCCGTGCACAGCGACGCCGCGAGAACCAGTGTGCCCAGTGCGGGGCGGAGATGGGGAAGGCGGAACGAAGCAATGAGTCCGTTGCGTCTCATGCGTGGACCTCCGTGGGAGTGCCCGGAAGCGCTGCAAGGAAATGGCCGCGTTCAACCGCGCGGAATCACACCCCGGCCTCCACATCTCCCGTGGCCGGGGAGGCTACGAAGCCCGCATGGATGTTGCTTCACTGGCAACGCCTGCCTCGGGGGCTCGTGTGCGCTCCCAGTGAGAACTCATCAAGAGTCCTCAGCTGATCAACGACCTCATCGCCAGCGCCGCGCCGCGCTGAGTTCGGTTCCCGGGAGGGACGGCGGTGCTCAGGGCGTCCAGCGAGCCCGGCGCACCACCCATGAGCTGCCGCCGCGCCCGTCCCGCACCACGGCCCAGAACGTCACCTCCTGGGCCGCCGCGCCTTCCGCTGGCTCCCACTCCACGCGGTGGCGTCCCTGCTGGCCACCGAAGTCCGCGCCGCCCGTCTCCGACAGGTTGAACTCGCCCAGCGTGGTGTACCAGGCGATCTCCCACGCCTCCTTGAGGTTCACGGCCTGCAGGCGCAGGCCCGGGACGATGTAGTTCTCCTCGCGGTCCGACACGTCCTCGGACGTCATCACGAAGGGCCCGGGGCCGCTCAGCTCCAGCGGCTCACCTTCCGGCCAGGCCGCATCGTCCACCCGCAGGCCCGGAAGCACGGGCTGCTCGTTGGCCTTCATGCCCTCCACCACCGGGCACCAGAAGACCATCAGCTTCTGCGCGTAGATCTCCTCGTCGCCCGCCGACACCCTCAGGACGAGCGGCATGCGGATGCCTCCCAGCCCCTTGTAGGCGTCCTCCGCCAGCACGCGCTCCAGCAGGAGTTTGTCCTGAGAGACGCGGGCCGCGCCGGGACGGATGGGGAGCGTCAGCTCGCCCGCGGTCGTGGTGCCCTCCGCGAGCAGGGCGCGGTCCGCCTCCGTCGCGCACGTGCGGTCGTCCTGATCCGCGCAGGCCCACAGCTGGTACTGGATGGGGCGTCCCGCGCCGACGGGGTCCACCACCAGCGCGCGGTACGTCACCTCCTCCGCCAACTCGTCGAAGGCCTCCGGCGTCTGTTCGCAGGTGGAGGCGATCAGCTCGGGCCGTTCCGTGGACACGCCGAGCACGCGGAGGTCGTGCACGCTCGACGGCTTGTCCTCGGGTTCGACGCACGCGAGAGCGGTCAGCGCCAGCAGCAGCAGGCTTCCGGTGTTGAGCAGGGCCTTCATGTCAGAAGCTTCCTTTCACGCCCACCACGGGGAGGATGGGGATGCCGGGTACCTCGTACTCCCGGCGCTGCCGGTAGTCGTTGAAGGTGAACTCGACGTTCTCCGCGTTGTAGAGGTTCTGCACGTCCAGGTAGACCCCCAGCGTCCAGCTTTGGAATTGCCAGCTCTTGTCCAGCCGCATGTCGAGCTGGTGGAACCCGGACGTGCGCGCCGAGGCGTAGGGGCCGTACGTGCCGTTGAAGCGGTTTCGGTCCACCTGGTACTGGTCGAACGTGTGGTTGAGCGGCGTCGTCGGGCGGCCGGTGGTGTAGCGGAAGCGCCCGCCCAGCTCCCAGCCGTTGCCCAGCACGTAGGTGCTCACCAGCGTGAGGATGTGCGTCTGGTCGAAGGGGCTGAGGCCATACGTCTCGTCGCCGCTGCCACCGAAGCCCCCGCCGAAGTCTCTACCATTCCCTTCGGGGGCGCGGCCCGTGCGCCCGTCGAGTGACTGGCTGAAGGTGTACGACAGCCATCCGGACCACTTGTCCGTCGCGGACGCGCGCTGCTTCTTCACCATCACCTCCAGGCCCAGGGCGCGGCCGATGCCCTGGTTGGAGTACGGCAGCTGGACCACGCCTCCACCCGGGAGCGAGAGGATGTCGCCGGGCGCCGCGATGTTGTCGAAGCGGCGGTTGAAGAAGCCCGTGACGTCCACGTTGAGCACGTCGGTCAGCCGGTGATCCACGCCCAGGCTGCTCTGGAACGCGCGCTGGTAGGCCAGGTCCGGGTTGCCGTACGGCAGGGAGATGAAGCGGAACGTCTCCGCCGGCTGGCTGTAGAGGCCGAGCGAGCCCTTGAGCTGGGTGCGCTCGGTGGCCGCGAAGCTGACCCACAGCCGGGGATCCAACGCCACGTTCCGCGCGTCGCCCGCGCGCTGGAAGTTGCCGCGCACGCCGGGGGTGAAGGTGAACTTCCCCACCTTCAGGTCCGCCTCCACGAAGAGCGCGCCGTCGAAGGAGCCCAGGCCAATCTTCTCCACCAGCAGCTCGCCCACGGACTCGGCGCCGGGGAAGGCCACGTACTCGAAGTTCTCCGGGGCGGGGAACTCCACGTCGAAGGACTGGTGCTCGTAGACGAGGTCCAGGCCGGTGCGCACGGTGAGGCTGGAGGACAGCTCCAGGCCCAGCACCTCGCGCGCGCCCACCGTGTAGCCCACGCCGTCCTGCTTCGCGGCGCCGAACTTGAAGCTGGTGCCGTCGTAGCCCACGTACGGCGTGAAGACGGACGTGAGCGGTCCCTTGCGGTACGTCCAGTCACCCTTGATGCGGTGGAAGAGGGTGTGCGTGTCCACCGTCAGGTCGCGCTCCGTCTCCGGACCTCCGGTCACCAGGCGGAGCTGGTCGTCACTGCCGAAGGCCATGACGTAGCCGGTGCTGCGCGCGCTGCCCGCCAGGGCCTGGGCTTCCTCCTCCGAACGGGCGTCCCGCTTCGCGCCGAAGTCCACGCGCAGCTGGTAGTCCCAGTATTTGGGGACCACGGACAGGGTGCTGCCCTCGCTCTTGGGGAGGACGGCGGGGAGGATGGTGTCGATGTACGAGCGGCGCGCGGCGGCGGCCACGCTGATGCCGTCCGTCACGGGGGCTTCCAGGAAGAAGCCCGCGTCCAGCAGGTCCACCTTCACCGAGCCATGGAACGTGTCGGCGGCGCCCTTGCGCGTGCCGACCTCCACGATGCCGCCCACCGCGCGGCCGTACTGGCTGCCGTATCCGCCCGGGAAGAAGTCGAGCTGGTCGATGAACTCCGCGTTCACTACCGAGGGCCCGCCGAGCA
The DNA here is from genome assembly GCF_003668965.1 of Corallococcus sp. AB030. Lineage (NCBI taxonomy): Bacteria > Pseudomonadati > Myxococcota > Myxococcia > Myxococcales > Myxococcaceae > Corallococcus > Corallococcus sp. AB030. Next base: position 157,188 of record NZ_RAWQ01000001.1, on the reverse strand, counting down.
GGTGGAAGAGGAGGGGGATGCCGACCCCGTCCATCATCGTCGCCGTCTGGCCGGGGTTGGAGCCGCGCACCAGCAGCTGGCCGGAGATGAAGGGCGCACGCGCCACGCCCGGCAGGGTCTGGATGACGCGGATGGGGTCGCCGAAGGTGCCCGGCGTCCGCTGCGCCTCCTGGCGCGTGATGGTCCGGCGCACGACCTCCTTCTTCGGCCGGTCGGAGCGCACGACGGTCTCCAGCGCGCCGCCGGTGGGGGCGAGGAAGAAGTTCACCTCCGTCGTCTCGTCCTCCTGGAGCTGCTCCTTCGTCTGGTAGAGCTGGTAGCCGGACGCCACCACGCGCACCGCGCACTCACCAGGGGGCACGTCGAGGCTGAAGCGGCCGTCCGCGTCGGAGAGGGCCTCGGGCGCCTCCGGGTCGTCACCGCAGCGCACCGTGGCGCCGGCCACGCGCGAGCGGCTGCCGCGCGAAATCAGCTGGCCCTTGAGCGTGGCCTTCCGCGCCACCGGGGCCTGGTCGGTTCCAGGGGCCTCCTCCGGAGGGGCGTTGAGGGTGAAGTGGTAGATGTATTCCACCTGCACCGGCGCGGGCACACCGTCCACCTCCGCGGGCGAGAAGCGGAACTGGCGCACCGCCGCGATGGCCGCCTCGTCGAAGCCATGGCCCGCGGGCTCCGTGGGCAACACCTCCGACACGGAGCCATCCGCGGCGATGGTGATGATGAGGCGCACGGAGGCGGTGACCCCCTCCGAGAGCGCTTCGGGAGGGTAGGTGGCCTCCACCTGCTGCAGCAGCTCCGGAGGCTTGGTGATGACGGGCTGGGCCTGCGCGGGCGGGGCCGCTTCCGCGGGCGGCGCGCCGGCCTGCGGTGCCTGTGCCAGCGCCGGGGGCGTCAGCAGGAGCGAGGCCGCGGCGAGCGCGCTTCGGGCGTTCAGGGACGGGGACATGGGGCGCGGAGCATACGGGATGAGGCCCCGGGTTCCGCATGCCTGAAGCAGTCACGGGACTGAATGTCACCGGCCCGTGCGCGCCGCGATGCCCGGCTGCTCCAACCGAAGGTGCTTGCCCGGGGCCAGACGCCGCCGGGGCCCTCAGCCGCTTCGCTTCGCCCTCGCGGCCTTCTTCGCCACGGTCTTCTTCGCCACGGTCTTCTTCACGGCGGTCTTCTTCACCTTCGCGGCCTTCTTCGCCGGGCTTTTCGCCTTCGCTGCCTTCTTCGCTCCTTCGCCCACGGCCTTCGGAGTCCGTTCACCCGGTGAGCGCGGGACGGTCGCCTGCTCCATCGCGGGCACCCGAGGTTCGGCGGGCAGGCCCGGGCCGACGTCGTGGGCGGTCGTCCGCCAGGCCATACGCGGGCGCAGGTGCTCCCCCCACGCCGGGTGCGTCAGCTGGATGTCCAGGAAGGGGCCGGACCGCGTCACCTTCGACACGAAGGCCCGCGCGTTCGCGTTCATCCACTCGCTGGTGAAGACCTTGCGCCCCCCCACCTCCCGCACGAGCGCCGCGTCCTTCAGGTGTCGGTAGTTGCTGAACTCGGCGTCCTCCGCCTTCTCGATGGGGTCGTAGATCAACATCAATGCGAACACGGCGTGAGGCGCGGGCTTCCCGGCGTCAGGGTGAACGCGCGCCACCGACAGGCGGACGGCATGCCGGGACACACCGAGGACTCGGACCGCGTAGAGATCAGACATCCCACGAGGATACCGCGCGCACCGCGGGCCGGCTCAGCTCCCCGGAGCGGTCGAGACGTGGGCCATCATGGGCAGGACGTTCCGCGGCCCGGGCACGTTCGAGCCCAGGCGCAGGAAGCGCAGCCAGGCGCCCCGGGGGGAGCGGTAGGGGCGCACGCGGCCGTCGTCGACGCGGTGGACCTGCGTCTCCAGCTCCACCACCGCGCCCCCGGGGTGGGCCGCCGGGCGGCACTCACCTATCCTCGGGGCCTCGCACCGGAGTCAGCGAGCCCGAGGGAGCGCACACCATGTCACGGTCGCAGCCACGTCCCGCGCAGCCTTCCCTCGAAGCGATGACGGACGCGGTGCGCTCACCCGACGCGACCCGGGCGGACACCGACCTGCTCATCGCGGCGCTGCGACGGGCCCCCACGGAAGAGGAGACGCCCCGGGCACGGGCGGATCTGCTGCTGGAGTTGCTGGTGCCGGACCACCCGGTGGGCGACCGCGCGGGCCGCGAAGGGGTGACGGTGCGGCAGGCGGCGAAGGACGCCCTGTTGGATCTGGGCCACCCCTACGCGCTGGAGTTGCCGCCGGAGGTGCTGGCTCGGGAAGCGCGGCGCCGGACGCGACTCGGAGGCTTCGGGGTCGCCGTCGCGACGGCCTCCATGCTCTACCAGTCGGGCCTCTTCTACGCGTTCCTGCTGCACGACGGCGTGGTGCACAACCAGCACTCCATCCACCGCCCGCCCGAGCAGCTCACGCGAGACCGCGTGGTGCCGTGGGCGCTGTTCACCCTGAGCGGCTTGTTGCCGGCCCTGGTTTCATTGGGCGGCCATGCCTTGAAGCGCAGGTGGCTCCAGAACACCGGCTGGTCGCTCATCCTGGCGCAGGCGCTGCTTTGGACGGGGGTTGTCTGCCTTTCCATGACCAAGATTGGCCCGTCCGGATTCACCGCGCTGGCGCCCTGGCACGTGGCGTGGTTGAGCGCCTGGACAATGCGTCCGACACGTTGATGGCCCTGCTGGAGGACGCGACTGAGCCCCTCAACGCCCGGCCCGGCGCAACGCAAGGCGCCGGGCCGCGAGCATTCCGACCAGCCACCCCACCCAGGCGGTGGAGGGCTCTGAGGTAGGGGAGGCACTGGCGCAGCCCCCGCCCCCCACGTTCGGATCCGGATCCGGGTCGGGATCCGTCGTCGGGTCCTCGGGCTTGACCCGGATCTCCAGCGTGTCCGTGTCAACGAGCAGCGGACCGACGCTCACGGTCAGCTCGAAGTGCATCGGCGTTTCGCTCGAAACGATGGGCGCCAGGAACCACGCGGACGCGGTGCCTCCGCCCGTCAGCTCCACGGGCGGACCATCGAGCTGCCGCCACGTGTACGTCATCACGGTCCCCGGCGCGGTCGAGTGTCCCGAGCCCTGGAGCGTGACCGCCGCGCCACTTTCGACGAGCTGATCCTCACCGGCGTTGGCGCTCGGCATACAGGTGCCCGCGTTGGGGATGACGGCCTTGAACGGCTTGCCGACCACGCCTGACAGCACGACGTTGTCCACCTCCCAGCCATGGGACTCCACGTACCAGGGTGAGCCGAACCGGAACCGCAGCTGGACCGTCTTCCCGGCGAACCGCGAGCCGAAATCCAACTTCGTGCCCTGGTTCATCCGTGGCCAGACGCTGCTCTGTGCGACGAACGCCTGACGTCCGCCCAGGGTGTTGCTCGTGGTCGAGTCGATCTTCCCCCCGTACCCCGGTTCGACATACTTGCTCACGTCCTCCCAGGTCTGGCCACCATCCTGGGTGAGCTCGATCACGCCGCCCGTCCAGAAGGTCTTCCGGCCCGTCCAGGAGTCCACGTCGAAGGCGAAGCGATGCCGGTGGTCGAACGTCACAGTGAAGGGCACGGAGCCCGACACCGTGAGGCGGGGCGAGACCAGTGCCGTGTCCGCGACGTCGGGGCCGTCCGCGCTGAACCAGACATGGTTGGCAGCATCCACCGTGCTGTCCGGGGCCAGCACCCGTTGCCACGCCTGGTCCGCGGACCCCTCCAGCACCGCCGTGCTCCAGGTCGTCGTGGGGAGCTCCAGGGTGTCCGTCGTGGAGGACTCCTCGTCGTGATCCATTTTGAGGATGTGCCGGAGCGGGACGGGGGCCTGGCAGAAGCCGGAGCCGCTTGGCGTGAGCGTCAGCTCCAGGTCTCGCGTGAGCGAAGGCGAGGCGGCCAACTCGATGGGGATGGCCATGGAGATGGACCCGAAGGGCGGCACTGGCGGCACGGACAGCTCCCCCGTGGGGAGGGACACCTCGCTCGGCCGGCTGCTGGTGATGGTCACGGTGGTCCCCGCGGAGGCCACGGGCCCCAGGTTCGTGATCTTGAGGTGCAGGGAACCCGCCTCCCCGGCATCGAGGACGCCATCCGGCACCGCATCGCACGCGCGGCGGGCATCATCCACGTTCACGAACTCGAAGCGCAGATCCGCCTGGGCCGTGTACGCCTCGTGGATCTCCGTGAAGAACAGGGACCTGCGCGGAGGGGAACGGGCGCAGGTGCCCGCGCCCCTCCGAGCGAAGGCCTCGGCCAGGAGGAGCATGTCGCGCGGGTCCTGGGGATTCCAGCTGCCGGCCGCCATGAGCAGGGCGTCGCGCTGTTCCGTGTGGGTGGGGTCCACGGGCGCCAGCATCATCCCGGCGACGACGTAGTCCGCCATGCGCCGCTTCGCCTCCGCGAAGGACGCGAAGCGCGAGCCCGGCTTCCGGGCCTCGTCGAGCAGCGCCAGGTAGCCATCGAAGAGCATCGAGGCCCAGACCTCGCCCGCGTTGTGCCATTCGGAGTTGAACCCACCGTTGTCGCGGAGCGGGTGCTCCAGGGGAAGGGGCTCCTCGTCGCTGAGGTGGCGGAGGCGGAGCGCGTTCTTCGTGGGGTCGCGGGAGTAGGGGACCCGGCGGACTCCGTAATAGGGGCTGTCGCCATAGACATGCGCGGCATATCCACCAATCCCATACGTGCCGTTGTAGCCGAAACCATCATCCTCCTGGACCATCAGGTGGAGAGCGATGAAGTCCCCCCAGCCCTCGCTCTGCGCGAAGCACACGGACAGGTTGCAATCCACCAGCCGCTGGTGGAGCAGGTGTCCCCACTCGTGCGACACGAGGGTGTTGTCAATCGCCCCGTCCCGCTCGGGGTCGGACGCGCGGATCATCGTCCCGGTCACCGCCCCGTTGGCGAGCAGGCCCTTCAAGGTCTGCCCCGTCTCAAACGAAACGGACAGCAGCGGAAGGGTAGGGTCGAGCAGCGGATCCGACTCGACCATGTTGGGCGGAGCGGCGCCAGCGGTGTGGTTGAGGACGATGAGGCCGGCCGCGCCCGCGGCCTGGGCATTCACCGCCTTGAGCTCGTAGGAGCAGTTGCCACCCCGGTCGGCCAGGACGATGGCGCCCGAGACGTCGTTCGTCAGCGCCTGGCAGGCGGTGGTCACCGACGGGGAACCGCTCTGGGCCATGACGAGCCGGAGCGAGTCCAGGTGGAAGGTGCGCGGGCCGAAGTTGGCCTTGCCCGTGGCGTAGTCCGTCCCCGCGACCTGGAACGACCGGGTCTCTGGCATCGTGAAGAGGTACATCTCCAGGCGGGGTGCCTGGCCGTCATCCGGCACGTAGATGGCGACGTTGTCGCGCGCCTGGGGGTTGGGGCCCTGGTTCTGGGCCTCGGCGAGCAGCGCGTCGCCCTCCAGGCCGCCCCGGCCGTAGTTCGTCTGCTGGGCGTTGCCCGCGGCTTCCGTGAAGCCGGAGGCGTAGAAGTAATCGTGCAGCCAGTTGGTCGTGTAGAAGAGGCTGGTGATGGCGGCCTGCGTCTGGGATGGCCGGGCCAGGGGCCCCAGCGTGGGCTCGTAGTCGTAATGGAAGTCACGGGTGCCGGGATTCACGAAGGCCCACGTGTCGGAGCCCTCGGTATAGCCATCCGGGTCGAAGTGGTCCGCATAGGCGGACACGTTGTTGCCGGAGCTGGTGGTCGCGCCCGGAGGCAGCCAGGAGTCCACTCCGCCCGCGTGGGCGCGTCCGTCCACGGTGATGTTTCGCGGGGACTCGAAGGCCGGCTCGAACGTCGCGTCGGGAATGCCCGTGGGATGCGGCGTGAAGTCCTGCAGGGGACCATCCCGGGGCGTCCCGTCCGCGTCCGCCCAGACGCGGTAGGAATGGCTGTCATGGAAGATGCGATTGCTGCGCTGGAGCGTGCCACCCTGGCCGGCATCCACCAGGTATTCATAGCCGCGCCGGCCCTCCTGCCCGGTGCGCTCCGCGAGCACGTTCACGGCCCAGGCGGGCACGAGCCGGTCCGCCTGGGGGAAGTACACCTGCCGGACCTCGGCGGGGACGACCAATGACACGCCCGCGCGCTTCGCGCCCCGGCCGGGAGCGAGGTCGAACCGCAGACGGCCCGTGGACGTCGCCGCCGCCTGGGCGACCACGGCCTTGTCATCCAGCGTGATGTTGTAGAGGTCTCCCAACGCGGCGGCCACCGCCTGGGACGCGGACGTCCGGAAGGGGCTCAGGGCCGTCGCCCGTGCACCCTCCACGCCGTCATGCAGGTTGCCGGTGATGGCGACGAGCGACAGGTCGCGCGTCATCAGCACCTTCAGCTCGTTGCGGACCACGTCGATGCCGCCCAAGCGCTGGCGGAAGGCCACGATGATGCCGCCACGGCCCGTGTCGTGGATCCGGTGCACGAAGGCGGCTTGAAGCGCGCTGGGGGACAGGCGGTACAGGGCCGCGTGCTGCTCCAGGTAGCGCCGCGCGGCGGCTTCGGGCGTTTGCAGCGCCGGGCGGTTGGCCGGCGGTCCCCGCGGTGCCCACGCCAGCGTCGGGACGCCGCGCTCCGCGTCCCTGGCGACGACGGTGAGGGGCCGTGATGCGTCCGTGACGTCCCCAGCCTGCGTTTCCAGGCCGGGGACCTTGTCAGCGGGGGCTTCCGCCGCGCAACCCATCCAGAAGGCGAGCAGCATTCCTCCCGTGGCTGTGCGGCTCCTCAGATTTTTGAGCACCTTGGCCCCCACTGTCGCGGTTTCTCGCGGACGCGTGAATCCTGCCATCAATTGCAGATGTCGGTGTCCCGCAGCCGGCTGAGCTGTCCGACGGCATTGCCTTTCAGTGAGCGTGCGTAGATTCCACCCACCCAGCTCCCGCCGGAGAAGTTGACGTTGGCATTCGGGGCAAGAACCGTGCCGTAGAAGCCATAGTCAAAGGCGGTGAGGCTGGTGGCATCCGGGAGGTTGAAGAGGATGCCGTGCTCGTCGATGCCGCCGCTGAACGTGTGGCCGAAGTTGGTGAAGGTCGCGGACGTACCCCGGACGTTGATGACGGCCAGGCTGTTGGCGGGAGCATTGATGGACAGCAGCGTGGCGCCGGTGAAGTACGAGGCCTTGACGTCGAAGAAGTTCACCTTCGGATCCGTGCCGGTGAGCATGACGCCTCCCCAGGACTCGCGCGTGGCGGTGCCGTTGGAGGGAAGGGCGCCCAGTTCAGCGGAGAGTGCCTTCAGGGCGCTGCCCTGATTGGTGAAGTTGATGGGCGTCGCCCGGGCCACGTTCCCACGGGGGTAGTAGACGTTGGGCTCCTGGATGAGCTTCCCGCCGTACCGGGCTTCGCCCCAGACATAGCCATTGGCCAGGGAGAGGGTCCCGCCCGCGACCAGGACGTTGGCCGTGTCGGTCGCGGGCAGCATCGCGCCCACGGAGAAGTTCTGGAGGGAGATGTTGCGGCCCGCGGCCAGCTTGCCCTGGACCTCGTTGCCCTGCTGGTAGTCCTCCAGCACGAAGAGGTTGTACTCGCCCAGCCGGATCGGGATGCAGGACGCGGAGCTTTCGTCCCCCACCGTGACGGTGATGCTGGTGAGCACCGTGCCGTTGCGGATCATGACGGTGGCCATGCCCTTGGAGACGCCCGTCAGCGTCCCGTCAGCGGTGATGGTGGCGATGCCCGTGTTGGAGACCGAGTAGAGCGTGCCTCGCGAGGGCGAGGAGATGTCCCTCACCACGCCGTCCGTGTACTTGCCGTTCGCCACCAGCTTCAGCTTCGAGCCGGGGCCTCTCAGGACGGCGTCCCCGTTGAGGATCTGGATGGAGCTCAGCTGGGCGGAGCTGCTGACGGTCAGGGGGATGCGCGCGGAGCTCAACATCCGGCCCTGGCTGTCGATGCCGAACGCGACGAGCTCCATGGAGCCCAGCGCTTGCGCCGGAATCCGGAATGGAGTCGTGAAGGGCCCCGACTCGAGGATGGATGCCGCGCCCTCGCCCACGATGAGGACGGTTTCTGGCTGGAAGCCTCCTGCCCCGGCGACGCTCACCGCCACCGTGCCTCCCGGCGACACCACGGTGCCGGGTTGGGGGGACGTGATGATCAGGGTGCCCGTGGCGGCGGTGGCGCGGGCCTCACGGACGCGCTCCGGGGCCAACTGCGCGCTGGCCTCCCCGCAGCTGTTCACCGGTGGAATGGTGCTGGGCCTGGGAATGGAGGCGACGAAGTCCGGCCCGCCGACAGGGCTGTTGAGCAACTGGCGGATCTTGTCCCGGTGGGCCGCGTTGATCTGGACCTTGAAGTGCTCCGTGTTCCGGTTCGTCACATCCACGGTGAAGGGGGTGATGGCCGAGCTGCTCATCGCGGTGCCGCCCCGTTGTTCCGCGGTCCCGGCGAAGACGTCGTGCGGGTCGTTGCAGAACAGCAGGCTGTCGGGACCCAGGATGAGCTTCTGCCGCTGCGGCAGGGGCAGGGAGCGGGAGAGCGGGTGGTGGGTCTCCGTCTGATGGTAGAGCACCTTGATCCCATCCGGAAGGAGGCCCCACGTGGGGGTCCGCGCCAGGGGTTGTGCTCCCTCGCCGACGATGAAGTGCGTGGGGACGTCCGTCTGTCGGAGGTTGTTGATGAGCGCGCTGCCCACCTGGAGGTCGTCGATGGCCGCGCCTCCAGGCATGTCGAGCACGATGTTTTGGGTCGCAGCGAGGGCGGCCTTCACCTGCGTCCAGACGGCAGGGAACGCGACCCTGAGGTCGTCGCGCATGCGGACGAACTCGGTGGCCATGCGCGTCCCCTCATGGGGCGTGTTCAGGCTGATGAGCCGGTTGATGTCACCCTCCTTGAAGGTCGCGACGCTCCGGTAGTTGGCCGAGTCGACGTACTTGCGGGTCAGCAGGCCGCCCGCGCCGTGGGCGACGACGTCCACCTGGGTGACGGCGTTCTGGCCCTGACGCATCTTGGTCAGCGCCGAGTAGATGGCGTTGGGGACCGCGAGCTCGTTGGCCTCCAGGGTCAAGCTGGCCGAGCTCGTCGCGGAGTAGTCCGCGCACGTCGTCTGGAAGAGGTTGCTCGCGGCGATGCCCTCCGTCCCCTGCCAGGCGGAGCACGAGGACCAGAGGTCGTGGACGAGCACCAGCGGCGGCCGGACGATGGAGAGCTCGACCGTCGACGTGTAGCTCGCTCCCGACGCGGGTGTGTAGACGCCGGAGAGCGTCACCAGGCGCGAGGTGGCGGTCTCGAAGCCCCCGCTGTTGAAGTCCGGGGGGCTGGTGTAGAGCGCGAACGCGTAGTGCACGCCGCCCACGGGAACGGTGGGGACGGTGACGGAGGCCGCCCGGGTGGTGGTCCCGACCGCGCCCAGGCCGCCGTTGGCCGGGCTGGTCCCGCTGAGTGAGAAGGTCATGGACCCGGCGGAGGGCATCTTCGCGCGCACCAGGACCTGCGTCACGCCGTCCGCGGCCACGCCCTGGACCGGGGGAATCGCCGCGGAAGACGGCGCCGACAGCTGCGTGACGTCCGTCACCACGGCGCCCGTATACGGGTGGATGAGGGTCGGGTTCGGGTTGACCACCTCCATGCTGGAGAAGGTGATGTTGTCGATGACCACCGCGGAGTCCAGGACGCCGTCACCCAGGTCGCTGATCTCGAACTCGATGGTGACCTGCCCGCCGCGCAGGACCTCGAAGTTGACGGTGCGGAAGTCGGTGATGCCCGCATCGGGGAACAGCATGATTTCAGGCGGGTAGGTGGCCGGGAAGAAGTCCACCCCGGACGGGTCGTCCGAGAACAGCGTGTCGTAGCCGGTGCCCGCCGCGCGCGTGGACGAGACGTCGAAGAACTGCGCGCTGTTCACCGACGAGTCCGCGACGGTGCGCGTGCCCAGCCCGTCGATGACGCGCGCGGTGAACGTGTCGTTGTACTGCGTCCCGACATACTCGGGGGACTCGGCGCTGAGGAACCGGAAGTCGAAGGTCACCCGGTTGCTGCTGGCCGGCACGTTGAGCGTGACGCGGTAGAGGACCTTGTCGCCCTCGACGCCCTCGGGCGGGTAGTCCGTGCCCGGCTCTGGCAGGTTGGCGACGTTGATGTTGCCCGTGCTCATGATGAACAGCGAGCTGCCCCTGCGCGGCGTGATGTTGCCGTACGACGGCGCCACCATGGCCGCCTGCGGATTGGGGCTGGTGAGCGACGCGCTCGCTACCACCCCCGCCGGCAGGTCCAGCGCGGAGTTGACCTCCGCGACGGTGGCGAGCGAGGCCTTGACGGTGCCGGGCTTCGCCAGGGCCTTCTTCGCGATGCGCTGGCGCTCGGCCAGGGCCTCCGCGCTCAAGACCCGGAGGGGCTTCTCGGGAGTGGCGGGCTCGGGAGGATCTCCGCACGCCGCCAGGGCGACGAACAGCGGGAGCAGGTAGGTCTTGAACGGCTGCATCGGGTTCACTCCGTGACGTTGAACGCGTGGGTGCTTCGCGAAAAGGGAAGGGCGTCCCCACGGCGGCAACGGCACGGCCACCCCACGCTCGAAAGCCGTGGGGTGGCCGCATCAGCCATGCCGTGGGGGCTGGGGTTACTTGCGCTGGAGCGACAGCTGGTAGTCGCGGTGCCAGCGGCTGGGGAGCCGGGCCAGCATGTCGCCCGTCTTGGGCTGCTGCGCGATGGCCTCGTACTTCTTCTGGATCTGCCCGTCGCCCACCAGGAAGCCGTTGGCGTACACCGCAGTCTGGTCTTCACCGAGCAGGGCCTTCTCCGTCTTGGAGCCGACCTTGACGTTGTAGACCTTGCCGGTGAACGCCTCGCGGGTCACCGCGGTGAGCTTGCTGGGGCCCGTGCGGGTCATCACCAGGTCCCCCGTGCGCAGGTCGCGGGCCTGCACCATGCCGCGCGCCACGGCCTGGATGGGGTGCATCTCCGTCATCAGCAGGCTGCGGCCCGCCTCGTCGTGGATGCGCACCATGGGGGTCGTCTCGATGCCGACGGCCGTGTCCATGATGGTGAGGGACGGGTTGTAGGGGTTGGTGACGTGGTCACCGGCCTTCAGGGACTCGATGGCGGCCGGCTTGCCCTCGGCCATGGCGATTTCGGTGCCCTCGGCCAGGCAGCTGTTGGTGACGGTGATCTTCTTGAAGACGTAGTCCGGGCGGACGGCGGCCGGATCATTGCTCAGGGTGATGGAGGAGCGGTACTTGGTGCCCGCGGAGATGAGCGGCAGGGAGATGAGCGCGGTCAGCTTCGCGGAGTCCTGCATCTGGCGGCAGCCGTCGTCGAAGAAGGCGGCGTTGGTGCCCGTGAGGTCCCAGGAGAAGGTCTTCTTGTCCGTGCTCAGGGTGACGCGGTTCCAGAACTGGTTCATCTTGCCCACGAGCGTGTTGCCGTCGGTGACGTCGCAGCCGCCGCCCGTGTTGGTGAGGATGAGCTTGAGGTGGCCGGCGTCCGGGCGGGCCACGCCCGAGTTCAGGTCCGCCTTGAGCTGGGTGATGACGGCGTCGTCGAAGACGTGGCTGCTGGTGACGGAGATGGAGCCCTGCAGCGGCAGCTTGACGGAGTTCAGGTTGCCCGTCAGGTCGTAGTCGCAGTCCTGGGTCCAGGTGCGGTTGAGGCACACGGAGATGAGGTTGTCGTTGAACGCGACGTCGAGCGGCGCGAGCACCGTGAGGCCGCCCAGGCGGGGCGCCTCGTTGACGACGGGGCCGCCTTCGACGCCCATCTCCGTGAAGATGTACGAGTCCATGACGTTCTGGCCGGCGGACTCCTCGACCTTGTAGGAGGACACGCGGTAGCGCTTGAGGGTCGTCAGCGCCAGGTTGCCCGTGGCGTTGATGGTGACGTTGTAGCCACCGTCGAACTCCTCGCGCCACGCCAGGTCGCCCAGCGCGTTGCCGCTGGAGTCCGAGTAGCTGGTGTCGACGTAGGTGTAGATGGCGCCGCCCGGGAAGGTGGAGCTGGCGGTGCCCAGGCCGTCATTGGCCACCGCGGTCGTCTCACCCGTGCTGGCCTCCTCGATGAGGTGCATCTCCTGGCGGTCCGCGGTCCCCACCAGGCTGTTGGCCTCCGGGGGCAGCAGGCCGGGCGCGTAGCCCCGGGCCACCTGGTCCTGGCGCCGCTGCTCCAGGGCCTTGAACAGGTAGGGCGAGTTCTCCGGCGTCTTGCCCGCGAGCTTGAGGCGGGACAGGGCGAAGCGGTGCTGCGCCGGGTCCGCCAGGTTCAGGCGGATCCGCACGTCCGGCTTCGCGATGGAGTGCAGGTACTTCTGGTCGGAGAGGTAGGTGGTCCACTCGGCCCGGCTCAGCCGGCCCGGTTCACCCAGGCCCTGCTGGTTGCGGCCGTGGAACTCCGGCGTGGACTCCTGGGGGTTCGACGTGCAGCTGGACAGCAGGCTCAAGCCGGTGCCCGCGAGCACCAGATAACGACGCATGCGCATCATGTTGCATCCTCCTTGCTTCAGACGATGGGGTAGGGACGCGAGAGACGAGACGGCTTGAAGGTCACTGGCAGGCGTCGGCGTAGTCCGGGCAGCAGTCGCCGTACTGGACGCAGCTCTCTTCGCAGAAGCAGCCGTAGCCGGGGCCACCGCACAGGCCCCTGCAGCTGGCGACCGTGTTGCTGCAGGTGTAGTTGCCCTGGTTCAGGTCGCTGAAGAGGAAGGTGTTGGGGGAGCCGCGCGTGTCCGTGACGCACTCCAGGCTCGCGGAGCCCTTGACGTTGGCCTCCACCTGGGTGGTGCGGGCGTTGAGGTGGTCCGTCAGGTATTGCGCGGCGACGCCCGCGACGTGGGGACTGGCCATGGACGTGCCGTCGATGACGTTGGTGGCGGTGGTGCTCCCAATCCAGGCGCCGAGGATGGTGACGCCCGGCGCGAAGATGTCCACGCAATTGCCGAAGTTGGAGAACCACGCGCGCCGATCACTGTCGTCCGTGGCGGCCACGGTGATGGCCCCGGGCGTGCTCGCCGGAGAGCGGGTGCACGCGTCCGTGGACTCATTGCCCGCGGCGACGACGAAGGTCACGCCCGCGTTGATGGCGTTGGTGACGGCGGCGTTGACGGTGGGGGACATCCCGCCGCCCAGGCTCATGTTGGCGACGCAGGGGCCGTTCTGGGTGGCGCAGTTGGAGCGGACGAAGTCCACACCCGCGATGACGCCCTCCCACGTCCCGCCGCCGCCACAGTTCAGCACGCGGACGGGGTGGATGCGGGCCTTCTTGGCCATGCCGTACTGAGTTCCCGCGGCCGTGCTGCTCACGTGCGTGCCGTGGCCGTGGCAGTCCTCCACGCCGCGCCCGTCGTTGATGGCGCTGAAGCCGTTGCCGATGCGGCCGGTGAACTCGGTGTGGGTCGAGTTGATGCCGGTGTCGACGACGTAGAGGTGCACGCCGAAGCCGGTGCGGCCGTGGTCGTTGTAGATGCCGTCGCGGCCCAGCCGCTGATCCACGCGGTCGGTGCCGTCCGCGGGGCTGGGGAAGGGGGTGTTGATGCTGACGGCCGCGTTCTCTTCGATATAGGCGACGGCCGGGTTGGCGCGGAGCCTGGCGAGCTCCGTGGCGTCCAGCTTCGCGGAGAACCCGGGCACGATGGAGTACTGGTGCATCAGCGCGTTGGCGCCGCCCGCCTGGACGACCTCCGCCACCGCGGTGTCGATGGCGGACGTGTTCACCTCCGACTCGAAGACCACGATGTACTCACCGGAGATGGCCAGGCCCGGAGGCGCCGCGTTCAGGGGCGCCACGCGGCTCATGAGCTTCGCCGGCGGCGGCGTGCCGACGTCCTGGGCGCCCGGGTCGCTGCATCCGCCCAGCGCCAGCGTGAGCATGCCCATCCAGGGCAGGAGTTGGCTTCTCATGGCGGTGGCGCGGCTGGGGCGTGTCTGGTTTGTCGACATGTGGCCTCCTGTGCTGCAGGTGTGGATGTGCCTCCGGCGTCGTGGCCGTGGGGGCCGAACGCGCTCGGGCGGAAGGTGGTTGATGGGTGCGGTGGGGCAGGGGCGGGTGCCGTGCTCCACCAGGGCGATGCTGTGTGCTGTCCGGCACAGACCGGGTGTTCGCGTCTTAAAGACGCGACCCGGAATCAAGCTATGCAATCTTTATCAGAATTCACGAGGAGTGAATTGTTATTGCGTGGCTGTGCGGCGCCGCATCGTGGAAAACCGCATCAGGCCTCCGTGAGGATGCGGCTGAGGCTCAAATCGAGCTGGCTCTCCACGGAGCGCAGGACGCTGGTGAAGTCCTGGGAGGAGAGGTCCAGGCGTTCCTTCAACAGGCGCCGCGTCTCGTCATGGACGTCCTGCTGGGCGCTCTGGAGCCACCGGGACGCGGTGGATTGGTTGACGTTGAACAGGGCGCCAATCTTGGTGGTGGACAGCCGGTCCACGAAGTGGAGGCGCAGCAGGTACCGGGGCTTGCTGGACAGGGCGGCGAAGGCGTCCTCCATGGCCTGGCGGAACTCGCCCTCGTAGCGCCGCTGGATGGCCTCCGTCTCTGGGTCTCCCACGGAGGCGGGCAGGGACTCGAGGATGGCCTCGTCGCCCGTCGCGTCCTCTTCGCGCGCCGTGCGCAGCAGGCTGAGGGCGGTGCGCACGGACACGACGCGCAGCCAGTTGGCGAGCGGGCTGCGGCCGGAGTACTCCGAAATCCGAGGAGGCCTGTTGGTGCGCACCAACAGGTGTTCACGCACCTGTTGCCGGACGTCATCGAGCACGGCCTCCGTCAGCTTCATGTGCCCCAGCGTCGCGGGGATGCTCGCGATGTAGCGCCGCTCGAACGCGGCCAGCGCCACGGGATGCCCTCGGCACAGGCGCAGGCCAGGTAGAGGTCGCCGGGAGTGAGTTGAGCGAAGATCCCTGCGATGCCGGTTCGGACTGACGGACTGGGAGTGTGTGTAGCCAGGGAGGCAACGAAGGCGTCCTGGGAGAGGGGAATGTCCGGCCAGGGCCGACATCCCTCCGCCCAGACCTGTCGCAGCAGGCCCTCCAGGGCTTCGAGTTGCACTGCCTCTTCGACGTGCCAGCTCGCGCGCGACAGGAACGCTGGTGCGAGTTTCATGTTCCCCCCCTTCACACGACGACCTGATTATGCCTTGAGTTCTCGTTTTAAGGCTAGTCGTATGCTCATGGCCCTCTGGAACCACGAAACATCGCAATGGATCCGGAACATGAACGTTACATGCGAGGCTGCTGCTGGCTGTTTCGAGGGGGGGATGAGATTGCCGTCCAATTGCCTATGCGATGAGGACGTGGTTGCCCTGTTCGAGGGCCGGCTGCCGGTGACGGCGAACGTCCTGGCGCATCATCATGCGGCTCGTTGCCCCGCGTGCCGGGCGCTGCTGGTGACGCTCGCGCATGGAGACGCCCTGCCGCCGGAGACCCAGCCGCTGGAGGGAGGAGGGCGCTGTTCGCGTCGACCTTGCGTGACAGGCGCCACCTGGACGCCGCCGGAGGTTCTGGACGGGTTCCGGTTGGAGCGGTTGTTGGGGCGGGGCGGCATGGGGGCCGTCTACCTGGCGCGGGATGCGACGGGGGAGCGACGGGTGGCGCTGAAGGTGTGTGTCGCGCTCCAGCCGGATGCGGGAATGCTCGCGAGCTTCGCCACCGAGGCGCGCGCCATCGCACGGATCCAGCACCCGAACGTGGTGACCATGTATGGCGCGGGTGAGTTCGACGGGCGGCCGTACCTCGTCTACGAGTACGTGGACGGAAAGAGCCTGGCGGAGCTGCGGACGCCACTGCCATGGCAGCGGGTGCTCGACATCGCGGAGGGGCTCGCGTCAGGGCTGCGCGCCGCGCACCAGGGTGGGGTGCTGCACCGCGACCTCAAGCCCGGCAACGCCATCCTGAAACCTGACGGCACGGTGAAGCTGATCGATTTCGGGCTCGCGACGTTCGTGGGGCGCGGAGTCACGGCGCCTCGAGTGGTGCGGGAGGTGGTGGGGACGCCGCGCTACCTGGCGCCGGAGATCCGCATGGGCGAGTCCGCGACCCCGCGGAGTGACCTCCACGCGCTGGGGTTGCTGTTGTTCGAGCTGTGCACGGGCCGGTTGCCTCCGGCGCGGCGTGGCCCGGCGGCGCTGTTGACGGAGTGGCTCCCTGGAATCAATCCGGGCTTCGCCGCCGTCATCGCGTGCTGTCTCGCGGAGGAACCCGCGGAGCGATTCGCACAGGCGGACGTGCTCTGCGCCGTGCTGGAGCACCTGCGACCGTGGTGGTCCTCAGTCCCGCCGTGCCCAGAGCACATCCCAGGTCCAATCCGGGAAGGTCTGCCCGGGGCGGGTGATCCGCACCCGCAGCTGGGAGGCGGCGACCTGGGCCCCCTGTCGTCGCGCCTCATCGAACAGCTGGGTGCGCAGGCCGGGCACGTCCACGTAGCTCGCGAACAGCATGCCTGACTCCCCCACGGGCTCGGGCGGGGAGAGGCCTGGCTCGGCGGGCTTGAGCCCCCAGTCCACCAGGACGTCCGGATACACCTCGTCCAGGTCCATCAGCTCGACACGGACGCCCCGGGCCCCACAGGGACAATGGGTTCGGGCTTCATGGGGGCACGATCAGAGCATGGGGGAGAAGGGCTTCTTGAGGGTCAGCGTGAGGCCAATCTCCCGGCCATACGGGAGGCGGCCCGACAGGTCCCGTCCGTCCTGGAAGGGGACGTTGAAGCGGAGGCCCACGGAGCCGTAGACGAAGCCGAGGAAGGGCGCCACGTGGAGCGACGTCGTGGGCCGGTGGGCCGCCGTCCCCGTTTCGTGGGCCACGCCCGCCTCAAGCCCGAAGAGCAGGAAGGTGCCCTGGACGCCGCCACACAGCCGCGCATGGTCGCCGTCCATCCACTGCCCCTGTCCAAAGACGCCCACGGCGCCCGACCTGAAGGATCTCATGCTGTTGTTGTGCATCGCCACGTTGAGCGTGGACTCCAGGCCCACGCCCCAGGTGGTGTCCTCCTGGCGGCGGCTCACGCTCAGCAGCGGGCCCACCGTGTACCAGGGTTGCGGCGAGCCGTAGTCAGGCGACGCGGCTGGGACCATCAGGGCGAGCAGGGCAAGGGCGTTCATCGCGCCAGGATACGCGGGTGCCCCGCCATCACCCCGGTTCCCCTCCAGACACTGTCCATGCAAGGGGATGCGTTACGCTCTTCCCCATGGCTCCCTCACCCTTCCATGCGGAGTTCCGCGTACTCATCGGTCCGGACTGGGTGCCGCTTCAGTCCCTGGAGGGGCTGGAGGCCGAAGCGGTGGACATGTACCTCCGTCGCCCGTCCGTGACCTGTTGCAGCTTCCAGGGCGGATTCTTCATCGACGTGGGCGGCCACCCCTTCAGCGATGACGGCTCGGTGGACGAGTTCTGGATGACCTGGAGCTGGTTCTTCGCGCTGAAGGCGCTGCTCGATGGCGCGGCGGAGGCGGGCGCCAACCCCTGGGAAGAGTCACACATGCGGCTCTGGCGCCAGGGGGACGTCTTGAGCATGGAGGACCGGAGCGCCTCGGAGAAACCCCTCTCGCCCCGGGTCGAAGTGGCGTTTCTTCCCTTCGCCCAATCCCTGGCGCGGCAGGGGCTTGCGTTCCTCGCGTGGGCGGAGCGGGTGCTCGCGGCGCTCGACGCGCGCGAGCCTCCGGTGCCTGATGCCCTGAAGGCGGAGTTCAGCCAGGCCTTGAAGCTTCCCCGCGACGTCCTGGAAGACGTCGCCTCCAGGGTGGGCGTGACGGCTACCGGGAGATGAGGATCACATCCTCATCCTGTTCCAGCCGGTACGTTCCGTCAGGCTGCTGGCAACGCTCGGCATGCGCACGGATTCGCGCATCGAGCCTTCCCGCCTCGTCCGGGTTCAGGACCGCCAGCTGCGCGGCCGTGTAACACCCCTCCAGCACGAGGAAGCGGCAGAGCGTGTACATCTCCTCGAAGGTCTGCGCGGCGAACCCGCTCATCGTCGGGATCGCCTCGTGGGGTAGGTGCTTCCGCTGCAACTCGGCGACGACCTCCTCGCTGAAATGCAGGGAGTCGGAGAACTCACGGCACATCGCATGGGTCGGCCCGCGGGCGGCGGCCATCACAATCAGACAACTGCCGCCGGGCCGCACGAAGCCGAGCAGTCTGTCAATGAAGCCGCCCCATTCAGACACAGGGACGTGATACAGGACGTGCGAGCAGACGACGAGGTCATATCTGTCATTGGAAGCGTACCGCTCCAGGGGGACAGGGATGACCGTCGCCTTCTCATGATGGAAGCCGGAGCTCTGCTCGGGGTGGGGTTCGAGCAGGGTGAGCGAGTCGAAGTGCGGCGCGAGCCGTTCCGCGACCTTGCCCGCCCCCGCTCCGACGTCCAGCAGGGTGGGGTGCTTGGAGAGACCTGGGAGCAGTCTCTCCGTGACGATCTGGTGGAGGTTCGTTGGATGCCTTGCGGACGCCGCGAGAATGCGGAACGCCGTGGCGTACTCCTGCGGTGACATCGTGATTGCCATGATTCTCCCCGGTGTCAGGACGACTGCCGGGGAGAGGCTACCATTCCGTCGCGCGGGGGGCTCGGAGACCCGTCTTGCTAAGACTTCTTCTGGGAACGAGCCCGGGCCGGCTCGGGTGCCTTCCCCGAGGCAGCCTTCGCAGCGCCACTGACGAATTCCGCCAGGTGCTTGCCGGTCAGCGTCGACTTCGCCGCCACCAGGTCGGCCGGGGTGCCTTCGAACACGATGCGTCCGCCGTCGTGGCCCGCGCCCGGCCCCAGGTCGATGATCCAGTCCGCGTGCGCCATCACCGCCTGGTTGTGCTCGATCACGATGACGGACTTCCCGGAGTCGACCAGCCGGTCCAACAGCCCGAGCAGCTGCTCGAGGTCGGCCAGATGCAGACCGGTGGTCGGCTCATCGAGCACGTAGACGCCGCCTTCGTCCCCCATGTGCGTCGCGAGCTTGAGGCGCTGCCGCTCGCCACCCGACAGCGTGGTGAGTGGCTGGCCGAGCCGGAGGTAGCTGAGGCCCACGTCGGCCATGCGCTGAAGAATGGCGGACGCGGCCGGCGTCTGCGCCTTGCCGGAGCCGAAGAAGGCGACCGCGTCCTTCACGGGCAGGTCGAGCACCTGGGCGATGTTGAGCCCTCCGAGCTTGTACTCCAGCACCGACGCCTGGAACCGCCGGCCTTCGCAGTCCTCGCAGACCGTGGTGACGCCGGCCATCATCGCCAGGTCGGTGTAGATGACACCGGCGCCATTGCAGGTCGGGCAGGCGCCTTCGGAGTTGGCGCTGAACAGGGCGGGCTTCACGCCGTTGGCCTTCGCGAACGCCTTGCGGATCGGCTCCAGCAGGTCGGTGTACGTCGCCGGGTTGCTCCGCCGCGAGCCGCGAATCGGAGCCTGGTCGATGGACACCACCCCGTCCCGGTTGCCCACCGAGCCGTGGATCAGCGAACTCTTGCCGGACCCCGCCACGCCGGTCACCACCACCAGCACGCCGAGCGGGATGTCGACGTCGACCTTCTTCAGGTTGTGTGTGCCGGCGCCGCGCACCTTCAGCACGCCAGACGGCTTGCGCACGGACGACTTCAGGGCGACCCGGTCGCTCAGGTGGCGCCCGGTGAGCGTGTCGCTCGCGCGCAGCGCCTCGACGGTGCCTTCGAAGACCACCTCGCCGCCAGCGGTGCCGGCTCCGGGGCCCAGGTCGACGACGTGGTCTGCGATCGCGATCATCTCCGGCTTGTGCTCGACCACGAGCACGGTGTTGCCCTTGTCGCGCAGCCGCAGCAGCAGTTCGTTCATCCGCTGGATGTCGTGCGGGTGCAGTCCGACCGTCGGCTCGTCGAAGACGTAGGTCACGTCCGTGAGCGAGGACCCGAGGTGGCGGATCATCTTGGTGCGCTGCGCCTCACCGCCCGACAGCGTGCCGGCGGGCCGGTCGAGGCTGAGGTAACCCAGGCCGATCTCCACGAACGATTCGAGCGTGTGCCGCAGCGACGCCAGCAGCGGGGCGACGGATGGCGAGTCCAGGCCGCGCACCCACTCGGCCAGGTCGCTGATCTGCATCGCGCAGGCGTCGGCGATGTTGATGCCCTTGATCTTGGAGGACCGGGCGGGCGCGCTGAGCCGGGTGCCCTTGCATTCGGGGCAGGAGGTGAACGTGACCGCGCGCTCCACGAACGCACGGATGTGCGGCTGCATGGCGTCCACGTCCTTGGACAGGAACGACTTCTGGATCCGCAGGATGAGCCCCTCGTAGGTGAGGTTCATCTTGTCGACCTTCACCTTGGTCTGTTCCTTGTAGAGGAAGTCGTGAAGCTCCTGCTTGGTGTACTTGCGGATCGGCTTGTCCGGGTCGATGAAGCCCGAGGCCCCGAAGATGCGCACGAGCCAGCCGTCCACGTTGTAGCCGGGGATGGTGAGGGCGCCCTCGTTGAGCGACTTGCTGTCGTCATACAGCTGGGTCAGGTCGATGTCGCTGACCTGCCCCATGCCCTCGCACTTCGGACACATGCCGCCGGTGACGTTGAAGACCTTCTTCTCGGTCTTGCTGCCCTCGCCCTTCTCGACGGTCATCTCGCCTGATGCGCGGACCGACGGGACGTTGAAGGAGAACGCGTTGGACGAACCGATGTAAGGCTTGCCCAGGCGGCTGAACAGCACGCGCAGCATGGCGTTGGCGTCCGTCGCGGTGCCGACCGTCGAGCGGGAGTTCGCGCCCATGCGCTCCTGGTCGACGATGATGGCGGTCGTGAGTCCTTCCAGGACGTCGACCTCGGGGCGGCCCAGCGTGGGCATGAAGCCCTGGACGAACGCGCTGTAGGTTTCGTTGATCAACCGCTGGGACTCCGCGGCGATGGTGCCGAAGACGAGCGACGACTTGCCGGAGCCGGAGACGCCCGTGAAGACGGTGAGCCGCCGCTTGGGCAGCTCCACGCTGACGTCCTTCAGGTTGTTCTCGCGAGCGCCCTGGACGCGGATGAGGTCATGGCTGTCCGCGGGGCTCGAACGGCGCTGAGCGGCGGTCTTGTCGGAGGAGGTCATGGGTCCATTTTCTCCAGCAGTTGTTCGAGGCGGTCGACGTGCTCCGACCAGAACGCGCGGTAGTGCGCGATCCAGTCGATGAGCGGCTTCATTCCGCGTGGATCCACCCGGTAGTAGGTGCAACGCCCTTCACGCCGGCCCTTCACCAGGCCAGCGCTCTTCAAGGCAGCGAGGTGCTGGGAGACCGCGGGCTGCGAGATGTCGAATCGCGCCGTGAGGTCCTTCACCGCCGCTTCGCCACGCGTGAGTGACACGAGAATCGCCCGGCGGTTCGGGTCCGCCAGTGCCTGGAAGATCTTGTTCTCGGCCACGGCCACGCGCTGCATGCGCGACGCATAAGTTGGGGCTTATGGATAGTCAAGCATGCAGCGCGGGTCGCCGGGGATGCGTCAGAACAACTGCGAGCGCACGGGCGAGTGCATGTCGAGGAACGTCCCGTTGCCCAGCTCGCCGTCGGAGTTGCGGCCCCACGTCCAGACAGTGCCGTCCGGGCGGACCACGACCAGGTGATCACCGCTGGTGTCTGCTGCGGTGAGGCCGCCTTCCAATGCGTCGATACGCACCGGTTCATCCGAGCTGTAGGCGTCATTCCCGAGCTGACCCCAGTCGTTGCGCCCGCCGACCCACACCCCGCCTGTGAAATCCGTTGCTAGGCTGATGTCGAAGTCCGCGACGACGGTGCTCAGGTCGCGGATTGCAATGGGCTCCAGTCCTGACTCGTAGATGGGTTCCCATCCCAGCGCTTGTCCGTAGCCACTATGTCCCCACCCCAAGCCCGTGCCGTCCGAGCGCACCGCGAGAGAATGGAGTCGACCCGCAGATACGGATACTGCATCGATGATGCCCGGGACCTGGACAGGCGTTGAACGATCGATTTTGGTCCCGTCGCCCAACTGGCCGAAGCGATTCTCCCCCCACGCCCAGACGGTGCCATCGTAGCGCACCGCGAGCGAATGGCTGGAACCCGCCGAAATAGCCGTGATACCCGTCAAGCCTTGGACCTGAGTGGGAACCCGACGCGACTGGGTGGTTCCATCGCCCAATTCGCCCGATATGTTGATGCCCCAGGCCCAGACGGTACCGTCGTATTTCAGCGCCAGGGCGAAGCCACCTCCCATGGCGACAGCGCTCACGGACGTCAGCCCGGGTACCTGTCCAGGCGTCATGCGGTCGGTGTTGGTGCCGTTGCCCAGCTGGCCAAAGCTGTTGGAGCCCCAGGCCCAGACTGTTCCGTCCGAGTGAAGTGTCATGGAGGCATTGTTCTCCGCCGTTACCGCAATGACTCCTGTATGCCCGGGCACCGCTGCGGGAATCGCGCGCCGCGTGGTGGTGCCGTCGCCCAACTGGCCGTAGTCATTATCCCCCCACGCCCACACGGTCCCGTCATAGAGGACAGCCAGGGAATACTGTGGGCCAGCCGCCACGGCCACCACGCCCATGAGATTGGGTACTTGCTCGGGGACGAGGTGACGAGGAATCGCGCCGTTGGCCAACTGTCCATACATGTTGCCACCCCATGCCCAGACCGAACCGTCGGAGCGCATGGCCAAAGAATGGCCGTCGCCAGCCGCCGTGGCGACGACGCCCGTCAGCCCTGGGACCTGGATGGGCTTGGAGGTGGACACCTTGTTGCCATTTCCCAACTGGCCGGAGCCGTTGGAGCCCCATGCCCAGACGGTGCCATCGGAGCGTTGCGCGAGCACGTGGTCGTAAGCGCTGACGTCGATGATGCCCGTGAGGTCCGGGACCTGCTTTGGCGTGAGAGACCAAGTGTGGCCGACGGATCCCCATGCCCAGACGGTGCCATTCGACTTCACCGCGAGCGCTCCGTGGGGGCCCGCCGCCGCGGCCGTGATGCCCGACAGTCCTTGCACCTGCACCGGGCTGCATCGCTGGACTTCCGTCCCATCCCCCAACTGGCCACTGAAGTTGTCACCCCAGGCCCAAATGGTGCCATCGGAGCGCAGCGCCAGGGAGTAGTCGCTCCTGGCGAGCACGGCGACTACATTGGTGAGACCGGGCACCTGGGTGGGGATGAGTCGATGGGTCGTGGTTCCGTCGCCCAGCTCGCATTCGGTGTTTTCCCCCCAGGCCCACACCGTGCCGTCAGACTTCACGGCAAGGCTGAAGTACCAGCCCGCAGCGACGGAGGAGACCCCGCTCATTCCTGGTACCTGCGCGGGCGCGGTGCGGCTGTTGTGGGTGCCGTTGCCCAGCTGGCCAAAGCCGTTGGAGCCCCAGGCCCAGACGGTGCCGTCCGAGCGCACCGCCAGTGAGTGGTATGCCCCGCCCGCGACGGACACGACGCCCGACAGCCCCACCGCCTGCACTGGCGAGGAGCGATTTACGCGCGTGCCATCTCCCAGTTGGCCGGTTTCATTTATTCCAGCCGTCCAGACGGTGCCGTCCGGACGGATCGCCAGCGAATGGTCCAGGCCCGCAGCCAGCCGGGTGCGCGGGCTGGTGCGTTTGATGCCAGCGGAGGTTGTTGCGGATTCGGGAGCGGCGGCGTCCGGTTGCGGTTGCCCGCAGCCAGCGAACAGGCACAGCCCGAGCCAGACTCCGGCCAGACGCTGTCCCCAGAGGGAACTCGTGATTGTCATTGATACATCCTTGTTTTGCGTGTGAGAAATTGAACGGCTCAGTAGAACTGCGAGCGCAGCGGCACGAGCGCGTCCAGGGATGTCCCGTCGCCCAGCTGGCCGTCGGAATTACGGCCCCAGGTCCACACCGTGCCGTCCATGCGGATGACCAGCATGTGGTAGTTGCCACCTGCCGCCGCGATGACGCCGTCCGACAGGCTCGTCACTTGCACGGGCGTGTCGTCGTAAATCTCAACGGTGTCGTTGCCCCACTGGCCCCAGCTGTTGTCCCCGGCGGTCCACACCGCGCCGGTGAAGTCCGCAGCGAGCGATACGTACGGCGCTGCCGCCAGCGTGGTCAGTCCATTGAAGGGCAGGGCGCCCATGATGGGGGAGCGATAGGGGCGCATCAACTCGCCGTAGCCGTTGGCGCCCCAGCTCAGAGCTGTGCCGTTGGCACTGAGCGCGAACGAGCGGTAGGGGCCCGCGACCACGGAGACCGCGTCGGTCAGTCCCGGGCCCTGCGCGGGGGTGTACCGGTCGGTGAAGGTGCCGTCGCCCAACTGGCCCAGCCAGTTTCCACCCCAGGACAAGACGATGCCGTCGTACGTCAGCGCCAGCGAGTGGTCATCGCCCGCCGCGACGGCAATCACGCCCGTCAGCCCCGGGACCTGAAAAGCGGTCGCATGGCTCACCGTCGTCCCATCCCCCAACTGCCCGTAGTCGTTGCGGCCCCAGGCCCAGACGGTGCCGTCATGCTTCAGCGCCAGAGCGTGGGTGCCGCCGAGCGCGACGGCGGTGATGCCCTCGATTCCCTGCGCCTGGACGGGGGTGAGGCGGTCAGTGGACGTGCCATCCCCTAACTGGAAGCTGCTGTTGACGCCCCATCCCCAGACCGTACCGTTGGCGCGCAGCGCAAGAGTGGTGGCCTCGTTCGCAACGACCGTCAGCACCTCAGTCATTCCCGGCACGGCCGCAGGGAGCGCACGCCGCGTGGTGGTGCCGTCGCCCAACTGGCCGTTCCAGTTGCCACCCCAGGACCACACCGTCCCGTCGGCGCGTACCGCCACTGAGTGATGCCTGCCTCCCGCCACGGCCAGGGCCGTCCCCAGCCCCTGCACCGGCTGCGGTACGTAGTGCCGGACCACCGCGCCATTGCCCAGCTCGCCGGAGAGGTTGCCACCCCAGGCCCACACCGAACCGTCAGAGCGCAGGGCCAGCGAGTGATGGGCGGCCGCCGCCGTGGCGACGACGCCCGTGAGCCCCTGGACCTGGACGGGCGCGGAGACGTCCACGGTCGTCTTGTTGCCGATGCCCAACTGGCCATTGCCGTTGGTGCCCCAGGTCCAGATGGTGCCGTCCGAGCGCTGTGCGAGCACGTGGATGGAGGCGCTCACGTCGGTGATGCCCGTGAGCCCCGGCACCTGCACCGGGGTAGCGCCGCCCAGGCCAATGTCTCCCCAGGCCCAGACCGTGCCGTTCGACCTCACGGCCGCGGAGACGCGGTAGCCCGAGGCCATCGCGACGACTCCCGTCATGCCCGGCACCTGCACGGGGGCGCACTGCGTCTGGCCAGAGCCGTCCCCCAGCACTCCATAGGCGTTGCTGCCCCAGGCCCAGAGGGTGCCGTCGGAACGCACGGCCAGCGAGTGGTTGTATCCGCCCACGACCGCGACGACGCCGGTCAGCCCCTGCACCTTCACGGGCGTGGCGCGATCAGTCGTCGTGCCGTCGCCCAACTGGCAGTACGCGTTGTCACCCCACGCCCAGACCGTCCCGTCCGGCTTCACGGCCACGGTGTGCGCGAAGCCAGCACCCACGGAAGTGACTCCGCTGAGCCCTGCTACCTGGGTGGGCACCTTCCGGAACGTAGAGGTGCCGTCCCCCAGCTGCCCCGCCGAGTTGTCGCCCCAGGTCCACACGGTGCCGCCCGTGATCAGCGCCACGGAATGGTAGTAGCCCGCGCTGACGGACACCGCGCCCGTCAGACCCTGCACCTTCACGGGCGTGGTGCGATCCGTGAGCGTGTCGTCCCCCAATTGCCCGTCGCTGTTGCGGCCCGCTGACCAGACAGTGCCGTCCGGCCGGATGACCAGGGAGTGCCGGAAGCCTGCCGCGACCCGCGCGCGTGGACTGGAACGCTTGATGGCAGAGGTGGACGACGCCACCGCCGTCTCGTCTGACTCGGGTGGGGGTTGTCCGCAACCCATGAACAAACCCAGCCCCAACAGCATGGGCAGCCAACAGCCTGCACGGTGATTCATCCCTGTCTCCTTGAATGCCTGCCTGTCGGCTATTACGACAGTTCAAGAAAGACGGATAGGTTTGGGGGAGAGAGGCGCTGGAACCCCCGCTGATGCGAGAGAGTCGGCGCGCAATGCGTCATCACATGGGGCTCAGCCCCAGGTCGCCATCTGCTGGGCGGCCCTGGCGAGCGCCATGACTTCGTCCCGCCCCAGCGTGACTTCCTGGGCGAGCAGGGCCGTAACCAGTTCGTGATCTCCGAGCACCGGGACGTTCCTCGGTGGCTCCCTCACCACGAGCTCCGCGTCCACGAAGACCAGCAGGCTTTGGACCCAGAGCGAGCGGAGTCGCGTCGCCGCGAGCAGCTTTTCACGGACCCGCTTGGCCTCTGCTTCGCCCTTCCTCACGTAGTCCTTGTTGGAGCCGCCGACCTTGATGACGTTCCCGGCGACCCACACGTTCTGGCGGAGGAACTTGGTGTTGATGACGTAGACGCCCGGCGGGCCAATCACGAGGTGATCCACGTTCGCGCCGTTCTGGCCAATCCTGACGTCGTGCTGGATGAACCAGCCCTGCGCTCGCAGGGGTTCGAGCAACCGGCCTACGCGTTCCTCGCCTTCGGCGCCGCGCCCCCAGGCACGCTCATCGGTGTGCATTCCGAAGAGCCGCGTGAAGAAGGTCTTGATCGGCGCGGCCTTCGCGAGCGCGTTCTGCTTCTCTCGTGCGCTCTCTCCGGGCCGGCGGACGGAGTACCCCGCGGCGTTCGGATCATCCGCTCCGTTGTGTTGCTTCGGCATGACACCCCCACGCATGACCTTGGTTGAGCCGGACTGAGCATACCCCTCCGGAGGGATTTAACGGAGAGGGTGCGGAGGCCTATTGGTTCCGCCATGCCAACGCGCTCCCTCGTCGTGGTTTCAATGTGTGTCTTCCTGTCTCTCGTCACTGCCTGTCTGGGGGATGAAGGGTCCCTGGGACCCCAGATGTCTCCGGAGTCCCTTGTCACCGTTTCCGACAGCCTCGTGGGCGCGGTTGTCTGCGAGCCCGGCAGGACCTTCTGCGACGGCGCGCACCTCTTCTCGTGCAGCCGCTCTGGCAGGGATGCGTTCAGTCTTGGTGCTTGTGCCGGAGGCTCGGAAAGCAACCCGGTGGGCTGCTTCACGACGGATTGTCCCGGTGGCGCCACGGCTTGCTGCCGTCCCGCGAAGGCCACTTGTGACTGGTCGTTCACGAGCCCCGCCATCTCGGGTCGCACCTATGCCTTCGATGAGAGCAGGGACAAGGAAAACTATTGCGTGGCGCCTTCGACCTGCGACCAGAACAGTTTCACCTTCTACATTGATCCGCCCAAGACGACGGGAAGCTGCCCCGAGATGATCGGCCGCTCCATCCAGGTCATCATCGGCCGCCCGCTTCCGCTGGCTGGACAAGTCGTGACGCTGCCGGATTCGAGAGTCACCATTCATTCCGGTAGCGCTACGACCGCCTGCTCCGCATGGAGAGGGACGCTCATCGTCCATTCGGATGTTCCCAGTTGGCGGGTCAGCATCGATGCGACGTGCAGCAATCCAGCGTCGAGCGACATCCGCATCGTGGGAACCGCCAGCGGCGACGTCTGATTCAGCTATCTGTCCGCCACGGCCAGGACGAAGCGCGCGTAGCCCAACTCCGCCGCGTTCTTCATCAGCTCCACGTTCACCCACGCGACGATGTCCGCGAAGGGCCTGCCCTCCAGGGGCCACCGGGTGCGCGTCGACGCGTCTAGCTCGGAGTCGTCCAGCCCCATGACGGCGCTTCGCCACTGGTCGTGCAGGCGTGTGATCCATGCCTGCACGCCCTCGGCGGTTCCGGGCCAGTGCACGTCCTCGCGCTTCAGTGCGCCGGTACCAAACGAGTGGTCATGCACCATCGACCACCAGAACCCCATGTGCCAGGTCAGCCAGGCGATGGACGCGGGCCCGATGTCATAGCCCTCTGACTCCGGCCACTCCGCGCGCCAGACGCCGTCCGTGCCTTGCTCCACGTGCAGGCCCTTTCGTGCGGGCCGGAGCAGGCACTCCTGCGTGGTGAGCCCGTTGAGATGGTATTGGGTGAGCGCCCAGGCCGTGTCCAGCTGGGTCAGCAACACGCTTCGAAGGCTGCTGTTCTCCTGGGTTTCCATCCAGCGAGCCTTCCATGGCGGAGCACGTGCCTCAAGACCCAGCTGGACCCCACCGGCGGGTCATGGAGAAGCGGGCGGAAGGGGAGGTGGCCCGCGGAGTCCTTTATCCGATGGGAACTGGCGAAGGCGGACCCCCGATGAATCTCGCGGGCGTCAACAAGTAGTGAAGGCAAAGCGCGAAAAGGCCACCGAACAGCAGTAACGCCACGGCCAGCGCGGCTCGCCGTCTCATCGGCGAGTCTAGGCGCGAATGGAGGAGCACCGCGGGGCCAGTAACGCCGATCGCCAACCAGATGATGAGGCAGGCCAGTGAGGCCCCGAGCCAAACAGTCGACAGCAATCCCAGCCGCTCGGAATCGGTCATCAGCGTGAAGCCCGACAGGACCCAGAGGCTCGTGAGCAGACTACCTACCGACAGGGCCGCTCCCAGTCGCCGGAGCCGCGTGAACCCATGGAGCCGTGCGAACGCCTCCAGTCCGAGGTCCAGTGTCGCTATGAGCAACAGGGGGGCCACCATCAAGGCGAAGGGTGGTGGAAACGCGAAGAGCGCATTGAAGGCGACGACATAAACCCAAGGCGCGGCGAGCAGGCCCGACAGCAGCGCACCGAGTCCGATCGCGCCCGGGTTCTTCCAACGTGCGGCGGTCATCGGCGTGTACCTCCAGGAGGAACGGGGACTCTGAACTCCCGCTCGAAGGTGTCGCTGTCTGGGGTCGAGGCGGGGTGGTCCGGTTCTACCTCGTTCCGGAGTATCCCAGGCGGAGCCGTATTCGCATGATGCCCGCGGAGGTAGTCTGTCCGGCATGCCGCTGAAGGTGATGACGCTCAACACCCTGATGGGAGGCGAGGAGCGGATGCCGCTGCTCCTGGCCCTCATCGCCCGTGAGCGCCCGGACGTGCTCGTGCTGCAGGAGTGCCTGGGTTGGGAGGACGGCGAGCGGCTCCGTCAGGTCGCCGCCGCGCTCAACCTCCCCGCCACCGACGCCCACGTGAGACTGGGCAGCGCGCGTCCCCGTCCCAGCGGCAGCCGCTACCACGTGGCCGTCGCGAGCCGCTTGCCCCTGCGCTCGGTTCGCGCCCACGCCAATGCCCATTTCATCGGCCACTGCCTCCTTGAGTGTGAACTGGAGACGGGCGCGGAGCCGCTGACCCTCTTCGCCGCCCACTTCGACTCCCACCATGAGTCCCTGCGCTTCGTGGAGGCGCGCTATCTGCGCTCCCTCATCGAGCCCGCGGCCTTTGGTGAGCGGGCCTTCATCCTGGCCGGGGACCTCAACTCCCTGTCCCGCGCGGATCCCTATCCGGTGGACCTGGCCGACCGCGTCCGCCGTGCGCGGGTGGACAAGTATGGCCACCCGCCACGCTTCGACGTCATTGACGACCTGGAGGGCTTCGGCTGGCTGGACACACTCCGACTCAAGCCGGCCGATTCCCAGTGGGTTACCGCCCGGCGCCAACGCGAGGGGGAGGTCATCGACTTCCGCACGGACTTCGTCTTCGCCTCGCCCACGTTGGCTTGGCGGCTGCTCGCGGCTCAAGTGGTGGACGTAGGCACGGCCTCCGACCACCACGCCGTGACAGCGCGCTTCAGCGACGCGTAAAGCGCCTCCTCGTGAACAAGAAGAGCAACCTCTGCTTCTCGGCCCAGCGTTCAGATGCAGAGATCGTTTGACGCGAGCGTCGAGGCTTGATCCTCTTCGAGGATGAGCGCTCACCCCATTGAGTTCGACCCACAGCTGGCCGCCCTCCTGCCCGCGCTGGAGGGGTATGTGCCCCGGCAGATGACGCTGGCGCAGCTGGAGCACTTCCGTGGCTTGAGCCGCGTGGCCCGGGAGGACCTGATTGGCGACGCGAAGGTCCACTGCGTCGATTACAGCATCCCCGGTTATCAGGGCGCAGAGATCACGGTCTCGGTCATTGCCCGGCAGGGCCACTCGGTTCCGGGGCCTGCCGTCTATTTCATCCATGGCGGCGGGATGGTGATGGGGACCCGCTTCGCGGGAGCGAAGCCGCTCGTGGACTGGGCGCTCCGTCATGACGCGGTCTGCGTGACGGTCGAGTACCGGCTGGCGCCCGAGCATCCGGCGCCGACCCTGGTGGAGGACTGTTACGCCGGGCTGCTCTGGATGGCTGCGAACGCCGACCGGCTGCGGTTTGATCCGAAGCAGTTGGTCATCTTCGGCGGGAGCGGCGGTGGCGGGCTCGCGGCCGGAACCACGCTCCTGGCCCGGGATCGGCACGGCCCGAAGCTGTTGGGTCAACTGCTGCAATGCCCGATGCTGGATGACCGCAACGAGACGGAATCCGCCCGTCGGTATGACGGCGTCGGAGTCTGGGACCGCACCAGCAATCTGACGGCCTGGCGCGCGGTGCTGGGCGAGCGCTGTGGGGGCCCGGACGTGTCTCCCTATTCAGCGCCCGCGCGCGCCACGGACCTGCGGGGGCTGCCGCCGACCTTCATCGACGTCGCGGCAGGGGAGACGTTCCGGGATGAAGCCGTCGCATATGCGCGCGGCATCCTTGATGCCGGCGGCGAGTGCGAACTGCACGTCTGGGGCGGAGCCTTCCATGGCTTCTACGACATCGCCCCCCAGTCTGACGTGGCGCGCGCCTGCATTTCGACGCGCGACGCGTGGCTGGGACGGATGTTCGCCCGCGGTGTTGCGAGCGGGGGCACACTGCCTGTCCCATGAGTGTGCATCCCTCTGCGCGCCTGCGCCCCGCCCGCCTCGACGAGATCGCGCGTGTGCGCGAAATCGAGCGCCTCTCCGCGCGCCGTTTCCTGGGCACGGACCTCGCGGCCCTGGTGGAGGATGAACCCACCGACTCGGCCACGCTCGCGGCCCGCATCGCCACGGGCGGGCTGACCGTCGCGGAAGGGGAGGATGGGCGTCCGGTCGCATTCCTGATGGCGCGACCCGTGGAGGGTTGCGGTTACATCGAGCAACTGGACGTTCTGCCGACCCATGCCGGACGGCGGTTGGGCGCTGCGCTGATTTCGGCCCTCGAGCCGGCATGGCCCGCCCTGTTGCTCTCCACCTTCCGCGACGTGCCGTGGAACGCGCCCTACTACGCGCGGCTGGGCTTCCGGGTCGTCGAGACCCTGACGCCGGCCCTGGAGGTCATCCGGGCCGAGCATCTTGCACGGGGGCTCGACGAGAGCCGGCGGGTGTTCATGCGCAAGGACAGGATGCCCTGATCACGGTTGTGCCACGCCCGTCTCGTACGCCTTGCGGACGGTCTGGGCACAGGCGCGTGACTTCTCGCCCTCCTCGTTGCCGAGCTGACGGCTGCGAGCCAGGACCATGTACCGGGTCCTGGCCGCGTTCACCCACGGGTAGAAGCCGAACGCCCCCGCCGACGAGTGGCCCGTCACGGTCCAGGAGCTGCCGACGGTCTCTCCTTCGATCCAGTGTCCGAGCCCGTAGTACGCCTCGCCCGCGGCGGACCACGGCGTGTAGGCCACGTTGGGGCCTCCCGACCAGGCGGGGACGGAGTCCACGGTCAGCTTGGAGGACAGCGCGTACTGACTGTTGATCATCTTCAGCAGGAAGACGCGGTACTGCGCCGCGCTGCCGGAGAAACCTCCCGCCACGGCGACGTCGCTGTCGGACTCCGGGAAGGTGGTGCCCAGCAAGGGATTGAGCCAATCCATGACGCTCAGCAGGCCGGTGCCCTTGCGCGCACCGATGTCATCCAGGGCCAGCTTCTGCATGTGCCCGCCGTTGTAGAAGAAGCGGCCGTTCTGGAGCGGGCGATAGGTGACGTCCTTGAAGGACGGTCCGTAGCACGCGGAGACGGTCGTCCCGGCGGCGTCACACAGGGTGGTGTTCTCGTCGATGTAGCCGCTGGTGAAGTTGAGCCGCTTCTTGTCGTCCGAGGTCAGGTTCGCGTAGCCCTTGGACTGCACGTAGGCCCCTGCGTACAACCACTTGCTCGCGGACGCGATGGGCATCACCGTCGTGGCCGTGACGCCGCTGCCCTTCGTGAGGCCGTAGAGCAGCCCGGACCCGTTGCCAATCTCCCAGTAGAAGTTCCCGAGCGGTTTGCAGCCCGCCGCGTTGTTGGCCGTATCCAGCGCGGCCTGCTCGTGCACGGTGAGGGCCGCCTGGGACGTTCCCCAGGTCACGCCATCACTGGAGTCGAGCGTGTCCTCCGGGCTTCCACAGCCGGCGGTGCCCAGGGCCCACAGCGCGCACGCCCAGGTGAACTGCGTCGTTCCGCTTCGCTTCATGGGGACTTCCTCCAGGAAAGCCCTCATGAACCCGGGCCGCGCGCGGAAGTTGCGCGGGAAACGCGCTCAGAATCTGAAGTTCCACCCGGCCAGGTGCTGCAGGTCGCGGGCGCCGCCGTGGGGGATGCGCTCCGGCACGGGCTGGCCGTGCGCGGGGGCGGGGACATCCATCGCGATGCGTTTGACCCCAGGAGTCTTGTCGAGACCGCTGCACCAGGTCTGCCAGCGCTCGCCATTCAGGCGGTCCCGGAAGCCGATGACTGTCAGCTGGTCCGCCGTGGGCGGAGTGGGGGAGAGCAGGTCGAGGAACTCCATCCGGCCCCGGCCGTCGGTGCGCACCTCATGGCAATAGGCGGCACCCCACAGGTCCTCGCGGAAGCGAATGGCATACACGCTGCCCGGGGCTGGCGGGCCGGGGATGGACTTGGGCCGGGCGCCGGCCGGGCTGGCCGTCTTGCGGCGCGCGGTAGGCGCTGGTGGTGGCGGGGTGGGCTCCGCCTTCGGTCGCTCGAGATGGCCGAACAGCGTGGCCACCAGCGTCTCCTGGAGGCCCTCCTTCGCCGACCACCACGCCAGCGGTGCTGGCACCTCCACGCGGACCGATGGGCGCTGGTCGCGCTCGATGGCGGTCGTGAAGCGGGTCATCAGGCCCGGGTGCTCGGGCGTCTGCAGGATGCCGATGAACGCGAGCGCTTCCAGCACGGTCCCGCAGCGCGAGGGACGGCTGGCGCTCAGGAGTCCGGCCTTGTGGAGCGCGGTGCGCGCCTGGCTGTAGCGTGCCGTGGAGGGAAGGCCGCGCAGCAGGTCGAGCACCTGGTGGAACACCCAGACGTCTCGCGGCGTGGGCTTCGGCCAGGCGGACGGTGGACTGGCGATGGCGGCGTTCAGTGCGAGGACGCCGTCGGCCGGTTGGGCGTCACCCCAGCCCGCGCCCTCCAGGTGACGGAAGTACGCGGCCTGGGTGGTGTCGATGACGTCCGCCTTGAAGAAGCAGACACGGCAGCTGCCGCCGCCCATGGGGTCCTCGGCGTGGACCGGCATGGCGCGCCCGAGGACAGCGGCGGGCAGCACGGTCAACCAGGCGAGGTCGGCGGACCCCATCGAGGCCACGAACGCATCCGCCGCGGGGCGCAGGTCGACCGCCGCGGCGGACTGGCGCAACCGGGTGATGACCTCGTCATGTCCCCACTGGATGAAGACATTGGGCACCAGCCCGGTGTCCCTCAGTTGCTGATGCTCCGCCTCCGTGAAGGTGGAGGGGATCCGATGGCTGTAGCGGCCCTCCGCATCGAAGTGGCTGTTGCGGGAGTCGTAGACGCGGGCCAGCAGGGCCATGACGGAGGTGTCGGGCTGGGTCATCTCAAGGGTGCGGCGAGGGAAGAAGCCCTCGTTCTATCGTGGAGAGCGGCTGGCGCGTCACGGCCAGAAGCGGACCAGCCCCGGCTCCGGCACCGTCTGCGCGAGCAGACAGCCATTGGGCTCACGGATGAAGCCAGACACGGAGTTCAGCCGGGCGTCCAACCGGACGAGACCGTTGGTGCCAAACCCCGGGTCCACCGCCCCGTGCCGGGTGAAGCGCACCACCGCCAGCCCTCCACCCCCCTCAATCTGTCCCTCCGTGTAGGGCGTGCCCACGTCATCGAAGAACAGCTCATTGGCCGAGCCGATGGCGAGCTGGCGCGGCGGCATCGTGGTGCTTCCCGTGCCGAAGTAGATGCGCGTGCCGGCCTCGTTGTACCACTGCACGAGGAGGTCATAACCGGGGGCATACGTGTTGAGGAGCGAGACGAACCGGCCGTGCCCGTCCGTGGCGACGCTCCGATGGAGATTGGGGCTGTTTTCCACCGACCACCCGGCCTGCCCGGTCTTTCCGTCCATGCGGACGAACCCCAGTCCGTGGTTGCCCGGGCTGCCACTGTCGAAGAGCGTGACGGCGATGACGATGGTGCCGTCCTTCCACTGGAGGGCCTCTCGGAGCTGGTCGAAGCGCTGTTCATAGGCCGGGAGCGCGGACGTTGCCCGCCCCTCCGTCCCGAATCCCGCGACGGGCCTGCCATCCGCCTCCCACCGCTGCACGGCGTAGATGTAGGGTCTGCTTTGGGTCGGGTCGTAGTACGTCAGGGCCACCGACACCCGGCCCGCCTCGTCCGCGAGGAGCTTCACCAGGGAGCGGGGCGCGGCATTGAACCGCGTCGAAACGACGCCCTCGTCCCCGAAGCTCGTATCGAGCATGCCCGTGGCGAGGTGGCGCGAGACGAGGAAGGTGCAGGGGGGCGCGTTGTCGCCGTCGTGGCAGTCGGCGGCGGCGCCCGCCACGAGGCTGCCTCCCGTGGGCAGGGCCTTGAACGCGAGCATGCGTGACATCGCCGGACGCGGGTGCGTCACCGACCCGAGCATCCCGAACGTCAGGTCCGGGATGCCGTCCGCATGATGGCGCTCGAGGACGTAGCCCTGGGCGCTCGGCGAGGAGGCGTTGGCGATGGGATAGGCCGTGAGCAGCTTGCCGTCCGGCGACACGTCGACGAACCGCGACCCATCCGCCCAGCCCAGGGGCACCACGGGGAAGGTGGGGTCCAGCGTGAAGGAGGGGCCCGCGACCAGCATCCGCAACGGACGCGAGGTGGACCGGCCCTCCGCGGTGGCCACCAGCGTGGCGTCAAGGCGGGTCCCCGGCCCGACGCGCCCGGACACACTCACGACCAGCGCCGCCGCGCTCGTGCCCTCCGACACATTCCGGTCGGCCACGAAGAACTCGGAGGGCAGGCCACGGATGGAAAGGGTGACGGGACCGGTGAAGCCCTCGTGCCGCTCGACGCCGACGCGCAAGACCGCGAAGTCGTCGCCGCGCACGAGCAGCTCGGACGGGGCGCTCAGGTCGACAGGCAGGGGCAGGGGCACGTCCGGGCCGGCATCCGGAGCGCCGGCATCCGCCGTGCCGGCATCCGTTACACCGCCATCCGCGGGGCCCGCGTCGGGGGATTCGACGATGACCCCCGCATCACAGGCGGCGCCGGCACACGAGGCGTCGGGAGTCGTCACGGTGGACGCATCCTGACCGCCCGCATCGGCCTGGGGTTCGACGGGGCCGGGCTTCTGGATGGGCTCCTCGTCACCACAAGCGGTGGTGAGCGGGAGGATGAGGGCGAGCGCGACGAAGAGGGCTCGCCGGCACTGGGGAGGACGGGAGGGCTGGGGCCGGTGGGTCATGGACGGGAGCAGGTACGGGTGTACCTGCCTATACGTCATGCCCACCGGTCCCTGGTCGGAGGCCCGGTCGATTCGGTCCGGCTACGGCTTCGGTGCGATGGAGACCTTCACGCCCTCGCTCCACACCTTGTGCTCGTCCGCGTAGTACAGGTACGCGCGGCTGGACGGGCCCGTGTAGGTGCCGGGCACCGCGGCCACCAGGGACAGTGGCACGTCGATGCGCTTGTTCGGCTCCATGCCACGCCAGTACAGGACGACGTCGCGCCCGAGCACCTCGTACGCATCCACCACCTGCCGCTTCACCAGCTCCTTGAGCTGGTCGTGGCGCACTTCCAGTCCGCCCGGCACGCCGAAGATGGCCACCGCCGTGGGCAGCTTCTGGCCCGTGCGGTTGGCCACCACCACCCGCGCCTCCGTGGGCTCACCCTCGGTGAGGGCCGTCTTCGCCAGCGCCACCTCCAGCGTCAGCGCCGTGTCCTTGGAGCTGTCCGGCGTCAGCATGTTGTAGGTGACCTCCACCGAGTACGGCAGCTCCGCGCCTCCCTCCATCCGCAGCTCCACTCGGCGCTCGCCCGTACCCAGCAGCGCGCTCACGTCGGGCAGCTTGAGGGCTTCCTGGGAGGAGCCGTCGAAGCGCACCGGCTCGCCCACCGGACGGCCATCCACGTAGACGCGCACCAGCCCCGGGGTGAGCTTGGACGCGCGCGCCTTGTCGTAGGCGATGATGGCGCGCAGCGCGAGCACCGTGCTCTGCGTCGCGCCGTAGCGGCCACCGTCGCTGGACTCCGCGAGGAACTTCATCGCGCGCTCCACGTTGCCCACGTAGGCGGGGTCGCGCATCCACGCCAGCGTCGCCAGCGCGGTGGTCTCGATGTTCAGCGTCTCGCCCATGCTGCCCACGATGGACTGCGTCGCGCCGTCCACCACGCCTTCCTTCCCCTGAGCGGAGGCGAGCCGGCCCATCAGCTTCCGGGCCTCGGCGGTGTCACCGGCGAGCGCCAGCACGTTGGCCGCCAGGGCCACCACGTAGCTGTTGGTGCTCTTCGCCGCGGCGGCCTTCACCGAGGCCACCTCGCGCGACAGCTCCTTCGCCTGCGAGGCCGGCTGGCCCGCGCTCTCCAGCAGCGTCCAGACGATGTACGCGTTCGACGTGTCCGGGTCCTCCACCCACACGTGCAGCGCGCGGCGCTTGCGATTGAAGCCGCCCTGGCCGTCCCGCTGCTGGAGCAGCCACTCGCGCGTGCGCTCCATCATCGCGGTGTCCACGTCGCGCACCTGGCGCATGTCCGTGAAGTGCAGCAGGCCGAACGCGGTCAGCGCCTCATGGCCGGGGTTCTGCCCGAACCACTCGTAGCCCTTCTCGGACGTCTCGTAGCCCACCAGCCGCTGGTAGCCGCGCTCCAGCTTCTCTTTCGCGCTCGCCACCAGCTCCGGGTTCACGCCGGTGTGCGTCTGGAAATACTGCTGCGCCATCGTCATGGGGTACGTCGTGGAGCTGGTCTGCTCGAAGCAGCCGGAGGGCTCCTGGATGAGGCGGGCCAGCGACTCCGTCATGTTGGCCAGCGGGCCCGGGTACACGGCGATGGACGTCCGCACGGTGCCGGGAACCAGGCTCCTGGGCAGCACCACCGGGTGCACCGCCGGTGCCTTCGCGGACACCAGCCCGCCGTAGGACACGCGTCCCGGGAAGCCCCGGGGCTTGATGGACAGCGTGCGGGTGACGACGTCCGTGTACTCGCCCGCGCTCGCCGTGAGCTTCACGTCCACCGGCTTTGCTTCCTGGCCAATCTCCAGGGAGAAGAGCTGCCGGCCGCGCGCCTGCGAGGCGAGGTCCAGCGTGGGGCCGCCGGAGACCTTCACGTCTCCCTTCAGCTCCACCTTCACCCCCGCGCCCGAAAGCCGCGCCTCCGTCCCGTTCACCAGCGCCACCGGCAGCCGCACCACGTCTCCCGACGTCACCTCCAGCGGCAGCTTGGGCTCCGCGTAGAACGGCTGCACGGACTCCAGCTCCGCCACCGCCGAACCGAGCGCGCCGTCACCGCCCACGGCTCCCGCGAACGCCTTGAACGTCGTCACCGAGTCGCTCATCGCGAAGGACACCCGCGCCTCGCCGGTGCGGGCATCCGTGCGCACCCCGGCGTTCCAGTAGAGCGTCTCCGCGAAGTCGACCCGGTCTCCCGACTTGCGGTTGGGCCGCGCGGTGTGCGCGAACTCGCGGAGGTAGATCAGCTGCCCCTGGATGACCTGCTTGTCGTCGGCGTTGAAGTCCCGCTTCGCGCGAAGGCTCCTCCTGCGCTCCATTGGCGCCTCTTCCTCCTTCGCCGCCTGGAGCACGGGGGCCGGTGCCTCCACTTCCGCGGGCGCATCCGCCGGGGGCATGGGAGGCGGAGCCGCCGCGGCGACGGGGACCATCTGGGGGATGGCCGCGCCCTCGGCCGCGCCGGCGAAGGCGTCGTCCTCGTCCTCGACGTTCTGGTCCATCAGGGGCTTTTCCATTCGCAGCATTCCCCCCACGGCGGCGCCGCGTCCGGCCTTGGCGATGGCGGACGGCCGGGGCTTGCGGACGGGCTCCGGCGGCCAGCGCACCGCGAGCACGCGCATCGCCGCGTCACCGTGCCGGGCGAGGAAGGCCTTCGTGTCGGTCAGCGCGAAGCGCCGCCAGCCCTGCGTCCCCAGCAGCAGGTCCACCGCCAGCCTGGACTTCGGATTCTTCGCGTCGAGGTAGAGCTGCGCGTCGGCCAGCTCCTTCACCTCCGGCTCCAGCAGCACCATGACCGGGAGCTGCGGCGCCTGGTCGCGCTTCTCCTGGAGCTCCAGCACCGCGTCATCCGTCACGGTGAGCATCACCAGCGCGGAGACCGGCTGACCGCCGCGCGTCGTCCGGGCCGTGAGCTGCACGGGGCCACCGGGCACGTAGCGCGTGCGGTCCGCCTTCAGCTCCACCGACAGCTCCTTCGAGGGCTGGCGGAACACCAGCCGCTCCGCGAGGGGCCGCCCGTCGTGGTCCCACACCGTGGCGACGAGCACGCCGTCCGCCTCGCCGGGGTTCAACGTCACCGGCCCGCCCTTCACGTCGTCCAGCACCGCGGAGGCGACGCGCACCTCGCGCTGGCTCAGCGTCACCGTCGCGCGGCCGACGTTGGTCAGGCCCACGACGAGCTGCACCAGCTTGCCCGCGGGAACCACGTCGTCGCGCACGCGGATGACGGCGCCCCTCGGCTTCACCTCCGGCAACGGGAAGCTCTTCCGGATGCCTGAAGGCGAGTCGATGCGCAGCGCGTACCGCACCCC
This sequence comes from Corallococcus sp. AB030, assembly GCF_003668965.1. NCBI lineage: Bacteria > Pseudomonadati > Myxococcota > Myxococcia > Myxococcales > Myxococcaceae > Corallococcus > Corallococcus sp. AB030. The sequence continues at coordinate 118,561 of NZ_RAWQ01000001.1, read as the reverse complement.
CGCCTGCGGGGTCAGCTCGAAGCGGCCACGGCCCTCGTGCTCGGAGCTCACGCGGGCGACGACCTTGCCGCTCTCTACCTCCACGATCCGGCCCATCAGGTCCGCCGGCTTGCGCGCGGGCGTGCGCGCCTCGAAGTAGACGCGCGAGGCGAGCCCCGCCACCAGGTCGCCGCCCTCCGGGTACATGGCCAGGTCCAGCGTCTGGAGGAGGATGGGGATCGTCTTCGCGGCGGACTCCACCACGCCGCCGTCCTGGATGGTGAAGGCCAGCGTGCCCTCGCCGCGCTCCATGGCGGCGGGCAGCGGGAAGCTCACCGTGCAGCGCCCCTTCGCGTCCACCGTGCACGGCACCTGCGCCACGTTGGCGCCATCCACGAGCGCGTTGGCCGTCACCTTCGCGCCCGCGGGCACGCCGCCCTCCGCGCGCTTCACGTCCAGCGTGGCGGTGACGGTGTCGCCCGGCCCGTAGCCGTCCCGGAGGAACTCAATCTGGGACTTGAGCCGGGGGGCCCGGTAGGCGCGCACGTCGAACTTCCGCTCCGCGGGGGCCGCGCCCGTCCACGGATAGGTGACGCGCAGGGTGTACTCGCCGCCGGCCTGTCCAGCGGGGATGGGCCAGGCGTAGCCCCAGACGGAGTCCGCCGTGGAAGCCGTGCTGGTGGTGACGACGTCCCCCTTGGGCCCGCGCACCTCCACCTGCGCATGGAGTGAGCCCGCGTACGGCTTGCGGTTCAGGGCGTCCAGCACCAGGCCCCGCACCAGCACCTGCTCCCCGGGGCGGTAGAGCGGCTTGTCGGTGGTGACATGGGTCAGGTAGCGGTTTTCGCCCCCCAGGGAGCGTGAGGTCGCCCGGGCCGCGAGGACCTGGGGCGATAACGTCACGAAGACGGCTGCGACTCCCAGCGGCAGGAGCGCGCGCAGGGCAAACGGGACGAAGTGGGCCATGGCGGCATTCAACGGCCAGGCACGCCAGAAGTTCTAGCCCTCCCCCAGGAGGTCCTGGAGGACTCCGTGCCGCCGCTCCTGCGAGGCGCTGATGCGGCGGTGCAAGCGCACGGAGTTCGTGGCCTTGTCCCGGTTCCGCGGCGCTCAGCGAGGAGTGCCACGGAACCGAGACCCCTCCGGGTCCTTCAGCGGTCGTCGCCGTCTCGCCCCGCGGAGGCGTCTACCGTGGGACTGACCTCCTGGCGCCCGCCCGTCAGCAGCCAGGCGCGCTGACTGGGGGCGAAGCGAGGTGCGAGATAGCCATCGTTGATCTCGCGAGTCACCGCGAAGCGATTGAACGCCGTGGCGGGGATGAACAACCGCGAGTTGTCCGCGAAGCCATCCGAGGAGGAGTCGACGTCGCCCTCGGCGGCCGAGACGACGCCGTCACCATTCATGTCGACCCGCGCGACTTCCCGGGCATAGGCCTGGAAGAGGCGGCGGTTCAGGTTCTTCTCCCAGGGCATGAACGACGCCAGCCGGACATAGACATCCAGGAAGATTTCGTTGGCGAGCCCGCTCGGGATGAATCGCTGGCGGAACTCACGCTGGGAGTCGATCTCCGCGTCGAAGAGGTCCGGATCGCGGGGACGATACGGGCTGTCTCCATACTCTTGCGGAAAGTTCTTCACGCCCAGGGGCCCCGAGCCGGGGACGATTGACTTCAGCAAGCCAATCTCACCGTCCTCGAAGGCGTCAGGAGGCGCCCCAATCTTGTCGGGGAAGCCACCGGTGAACGGCAGCTCGTAGAGCGGGTGGACCCAGTTCGTGGTGTAGTTGAACTCCCAGTAGTTGTGGACATCCAGTTGCTGCAGGGCGTTGTACGCCCCCATGCTGAGCTGGATGGGAACGACGTTGCTCTGAATCCACGGGAAGCGATCGTTCTCGCTCGGGAACCGGACGCCCTTCCCATCCGTCGTGAAGAGATTCCCGGGGACGTTGTTGTGGTGGCCGATCTTCGCCAGCATCGCCGCATCGGCGGCGGTCATCGTGCCGAACTGGGCACGCCCGTCAGGACGCGGGGGCGCGACCGGCGGGACGACCAGGTCGTGGATCATCCAGCCTTCGTACCACCCGCTCTCGTTGTTGATGACGAAGAGCCCGGAGATGTCCGTGAAGACGTCGATGAAGGCACGGACGTTGTTCGGGTCGGTGGGAAGCCCGGGCTTCGGCTCGACGACGAGCCGTACCGACGCGATGGTAGGAAGACCGCAGTTGCCGCCCGTGGCCGTCAACATCGCGGTGTCATTGACGCCGGGAATGATGCTGACGAAGACGTTGCGCTCGAAGCCATTGGTATCCAGCAGGTAGTACTGGAAGAGTTGGCTCGGCGTGTCCGCCTCCGCATAGGCTTGCATGGGGAGGAAGGTGTGCGGCCGGCTTGCGAGCCGGAGGATCCGATCCTTCAGCGGCGTGGGCAGCGCGACGATGTCCCCACGTTTGGCCACAGTGGCGACATCCGCGTTGGCATTCGGGTTGGGATGGCACGGCGGCGGCGGTTGCTCCGCGTGAGCCTGAAGCGGAATCCATGGGGTGACCAGCGCGAGCCATGCGATGGCACCCATGGCGCGTCTGCGCACGTGCATGAATGGAGAGACAATGTGGGGAGCTTGCACTTCGATCCTCCTTCGGGCGGCGTGCCGACCGTGTACGGAAGAGGGCAGGGGACGCCTGCCTTGCTTCCTCGACTGCGCCGTGGATCTAGGCCCTGGCCCGCTGGACGTTCAGTGTCCGCACGTCCTTTCCGCGTGAGCAGAATGCGACGGCCAGGGGACCCGATCGTCTCAGGAGCGCAGGCTCCTCCCTCTCACTTCTCGCGCGCTCAGGGCTCGTTGAAGATGAGCAGCCCGCGCGAGGTGTCCACCGCGTAGACAAACCCGTCGCCCGGGACGCGCATCCCCATGACGCCCTCGTAGACGACGCCCAGCCGCTTCGGGTCGGTCTCACGGTAGGCGTTGAACCAGGCAATCTCCTTGGGGAGCGTGGGGTTGGCCACGTCGAACACGCGCACGCCTTCCTGGTACCAGGCGACGTACAGCTTCGTGCCCTTCAGGATCATGTTGTGGATGGAGGTGGTGGGACGCAGCCGGTGCTCGCCGATGAGCTGGATGTTCGCCGGGTCGGTGACATCCAGCACGCGAAGGTGCGCGCCCTCCTGCTCACTGCCCTCGAACGCGATGGTGCGGCCCGCGAAGGTCCCCACCGCGCTGGCATGGCTGTACTGCCGGTTGTAGTGGTACTTGCCCAGCTCCTTGACCTGCATCGGGTCGCTCGGGTCGGTGACCAGGAAGCCGATGTCCGTGTGGTTGATGTAGAGGCGGCCCTCGTAGGCGAAGGAGTCGTGCGGATAGCTGGTGACGAACTCCTCGGACGAGAAGACGACGCGGTTGAGCAGGACGGGGTCTCGCGGGGACGTGATGTCGAAGATGAGCGTCTGCGCGGGCCGCAGCGCCATGGCGTAGAGCCGGTTGCCATCCACGAACAGGGTGTGGACATTCGGGGGCGCGCCGCTGGGCACGCTGCGGAGGTAGGTCGGATCCCCCGGGTTTGAAATGTCATACAGGATGACGCCGGAAGCCTTGGTGGCGACGTAGAGGACGTCGTCCTTGGCCCACGCGGCGTTCCAGTACCCGTCGCCCGGCAGGGAGATGACCTTCTTCAACACGGGGTGGTTGCGGTCGCTGACGTCGAAGACCGTCAGGCCTCCCGAGGGCATGTCCGGCTTGAGCTGGATGGACACCACGTAGGCATGGTTCTTCGTGACGTAGACATCCACCGGATGGCCAATCCCGACGACGGACTCGGAGACGAGGTTCAGGCCCCCGGAGGACTCGGCCTCACCGCGGCTCAAGACCAGGCGGTCCGCGTCGAACGTCCCCTTCTCCGTGAGCACGCCGTTGGTGCAGACCGCATAGCAGCCGGTGATGTGGTGGGGCTGGGGCACGTCACAGCCCGCCAGCGCGGTCTTGATGGCCACGCCCCGGGTCGTGGTGAAGACGCTCGTGAGGAGCATGCCCTGGTCATCGAACTGCTGCCGGGTGAAGCGATCGAAGTTCGAGGTTCCCGTGCCGCCCCCTTCCGGAAGCAGGAGGCCAGCTCCGCCCCAAGGGTACTCGCCGGTGTCCGGTCGCAGCTCGGTCTGGTAGATGCCGTGCCGTGACGCCGTGCGGAGCGCGCTCGGGTTGCATTGCGACAGGTTGAAGAGGGCCGGGGTGTCGCAGTCGATCTCGGTTCCCAGTGGCGGGGTGAACTCGCAAGGAGCGAAGACACCGCGGTCAATCCAATCGCTCTTCTCTTCGATGGGGGTGGAGGTGCCATCCCAGGCCACGACAGGGGGCGGGCCGGCATCCGGTGTCCCCCGGGTTTCAGCGCAGGCCGTCAGCACCAGGGAGCAGGCAAGCAGCCGCACCCCCAGACCACGAGGAAGAAAGGTCATCGATGGGCTCCCTTGCAGCGTTGTTCTCTGAATGGATAGGAGCCCCGCGCCGCCGCCGTGATGCATTCCGGTTCCAGGATTGTGTCCTGGCGAGGTGTCACCCGGGGGAGTATGAGCAATGCCATGAGCAACGAGCAGACGCCCGCCGAACCCGAAGTGATGGAGCCCACGTTCTGGCGGAAGAACGGCTGGACGGCCAAGGTCATCAAGAACGAGGACGACGACGGCTGGGCCGTGGAGATCCGCAAGCAGGGGATCCCCGAGCCCGTACTCATCAGCCCGTGGGTGATGGGCCGCGACAAGAAGAATCCCAAGCCCTTTGATGCGCCGGCGTTCGCGACCTTCGTGAAGACGGCCTCGGAGGTCCTGGATCGCTCCGCGCGACAGCACGAGCAGGCCATGACCAAGAAGCTCTCCATCGCCTGGGAGGGCCGCTGGTACGAGGTCCGGCTTGAGATGGTGGCCGATGAGTACGAACCCCACGCGCTGCTCTCGGCCATCGACGACGCTGGCGCGACCGTCGCGAAGCATCGCGTGCCGGTGAACTTCAAGTTCACCCGGGATGCCGCCAACGCGTGGGTGCGCGGCGGCTTCAGCGAGCCCTGAGAACGCAATCCGGACGCAGGATGGCTTCAAGCTCGCCATCCTGCGTCCAGACTTGACCGACAGGGTTTCATCGTCACCCTGGGCTACGAGACTGGATGGGTTGGGGTTGCCTTTCCAGTGTCTCCATCATGTTTTGATCTTCTTGCAATGTCTGGGTTGCTGCCTCAGGCTGGAAGTCCACGAACACCCGATATCCTGGTTTCGAGGGGGGGTGTTGCAGAGGGGGAGTCTTCCATGCCGATGCGTCTCAACGTTGCTGCGCGGAACCTGTTTGACCTGGCCATTCCTGGCGGTGCCAGCCATGACCATCCGTCGTTCACGGTGGATCAAGCCCTCTCACGGCTGGACCAGATGGGGATCTTTCGAAACAACGTCCGCTACTACGATGCCGATCGGCAAGCCCACGCCGAGGTGGAGATCGTGGGGGGAAAGATCGTCCGCGCCAGGGATCGCCACATCTGGAGCAGTACCCGGGAGTTCCTCAATTACAATGGGCTTTTCGCGGTTGGAATGGACGGCCGGGTCCTTGTCACGCAGGACGAAGGGGCGAGGGGCGTGGGCGCGGCCACGAGGAAGAAGCACAGCAGCATGCTGGCAGGAGGCCAGGCGATGGCTGTCGGTTGCTTCTCGACGAACGCCCAGGGGTTCTTGACCTCCGTCGACAACAACTCCGGGCATTATGTGCCCAGTGCTCAATCACTGAACTGGTTCCTTGCGCAGTTGATCCAGCAAGGCCTCAACCAGATGAATCTGGCTGGGGTCCGTTACGTGTATTCGACCCAGTACGGTCCACAGAGTGTGGTGGTCAACCTGATCCGGTGGAATGCCCTTCAAACAGCGATGAGGTTCAATCAGCCGGCTCAGGTACTTACAGGCAATGGGCCGTTGAGTTTCAACCGGGTGGTAGGGCAGCGTGTGGTCGCCCCTCAAGGTGCGGCGCCCAGGCCGGGCAGGATTGTTAACTGCTGTTTCTCATGTTGCAAAATCGACCTGGAGGGGGAGTGACCGCGGTGGGGTCCCTTCAATTTCGTGCGGCGCCCCGGTGCAGGCTGCTGGAGGACGCGCAGCAGGCCGGCATCCGTCCGCGTGATGTCCGCCGGAGGGAAGCGCGCGTTCCCGCCTCCCCGGGCGAAGACCCGGATGTTCCGCGGGATGTCGCGGGGCTCGGGGTGCTATTGCAGTTGTATTGCGCTTTTGACGGGCAGGCTGGGATATAGCATCGGCCTGTGAACAAGCACTCCAGCACGAAGGTATTCGTCATCATCAGTGCCACGGTCGCCCTTGGCATTGGCGTGGGCGTGGTGAGCATCGGCCTCAAGGAGGGGGGCTTCCTGACGACCTCGGACGTGGGCGGACTCCCTGAGCTGGCCCAGGTCCAGGAGCAGCTCCGGCCGCTCGAGGCCTGTTCGCTCTCCTACCGACTGCGTGACAAACGAGGCCATCGCAAGCACCCGGACTCGGTCTTCATCCAGCCGTGCACGCGGGGTGAGTACATCAGCGTCGTCATCGACGTCCCGACGACCTGGGCATCCAGGGGAGTCGGCTTCGAGATGACCCGTGGCTCCATGACGGAGCCATGGGAGATCCTGGTCGAGAAGAAGGAGGTTCCCTTCCCCGACCTCAAGGAGGCCCTCGAGCACTTCGCCCCCCTCATCGTCGCGAGCTACCCCGAGAGGCTTCGTGAGCGACGCGGGGGCGCGAGTGAGATGGAACGCCAGCTGAACGAGCAGCGGCGCATGGAGCAGGAGCGCAAGGAGCGCGCGAAGGACTCGTATCCGCAGTGATGCTCGGTGTGCACGGGTGACTCCGGTGGTGTCGGCCCACGGATCGAAAGATTCGCCGATGCCATCCGAAGCCGCGCTCTTCCGGGGGCGGTGCGGGCTGACTACCGTCGGTTGCATGGACAACGTGGCGACGATGACGGAGAGGCTGCTGGCGGACGCGGGACTCCGGGCGGGAATGCGGGTGCGCGATGTCGGCTGTGGAAGGGGCGACGTGACCTTCATGGCCGCGAGCCAGGTGGGCACGCAGGGGCAGGTCGTGGGCGTGGACCGCGACTCCGGAGCGATTGAACAGGCGCGCGTGAGGGCTCGGGAGCAGGGCCTGTCGAACGTCACGTTCGTGGAGGGAGACCTCCATGCGCTTCCGAAGGAGCAGGGCCTGTTCGACGCGGTCGTGGGGCGGCGGGTGCTCATGTACCAGGCGGACGCCGTCGACGCCGTGCGGAGTCTCGCGAGGGCCGTGAAGCCCGGGGGGCTGGTGGTCTTCCAGGAGCACGACTCGACGGTGGGCCCGGTGAGCCTCAGGCCCTTGCCGCTTCACGCGCAGGTGCGTGAGTGGATCTGGCGCACGGTGGAGCGCGAAGGCGCGAACGTCCACATGGGCTTCGACCTGGCGTCGGTCTTCACGCAGGCGGGACTCACGGTCGAACAGGTCCGGGCGGTGGCCGTCGTGCAGACGCCGACCCAGGCGCATCCCACGGGCGCCATCGTCCGCGCGATGATTCCCCGAATCGTGAAGCACGGAGTCGCGACGGAGGCGGAGCTCGATGTGGACACGCTCGAGCAGCGGCTCACGGAGGAGCGCGTGAAGGCGGGTGCGACCTACATCGGGGAGCTGGCCTTCGGAGCCTGGGCGAGAGTGCCCGGGTAGGCTGGGGCCCCTGGAAGTCCACTGCGTCTGTATGCTCGGGGGATGTCCCCGTCATTCCTGGTGTTGTTGTTGATCGCAGTGGTCATGGGAGCCCTGATCGGCTTCTGGTTGCGCTCCTCCCATCGTGAGCAGCCAGCGGAGCCGCCCACTCCGCTGTCCCCGCAGGAGGGGCAGCAGAGCCTCGCGGAGTTGATCGAGTCCGGGCAGATGATCAACGCCATCAAGCTCTACCGGCAGCTTCATGGCTGCGGCCTGAAAGAAGCGAAGGACGCAGTGGAGGCGATGCGCGATGGCCGGGCGCGCATGGAGTCCCTGGAACCCAGTGGGTTGTCCGGCCCGGAAGTGAATGACGCCATCGAGCGCGCCGTTCGAAGCAACAACCTCATCCAGGCCATCAAGCTCTACCGCGACCAGCACGGCGTGGGCCTGAAGGAAGCCAAGGACGCGGTGGAAGCGATGCGAGCCGACCTGCTCCGGCGGGGATGATTTGTCCATTCTCGCCTATACTTCGGCGCCGCATCCGCCGCCCCCGTCCTGCTGGAGGTTCGATGCCATTCACGCCCGTTCCCGCGACCTATCCCATCCAATACACCTGGACCAACGGTCCAACCGCCGCGCTCAACAACCGCCTCACGGCGGTCCGCGGCGTCGCCACGGGAGGGGGTGGTGAGCGACGCAGGTTGCAGGAGCCGAGAGTCAGGCGATGCGCAACGCGGAGGTGGGCCGCGCCCTCTTTCAAGGTCAGACCGCGGGCAACATGGGCTCCGTCCAGCTTGGAACGACGGAGAGGCTGTCGGATCAGATTGTCAGCGACCTGGCCTGGAGGGAGGCCACCACGGCACGTGGGGCACTGCCGGGGGTGGCATTGGCTCATCCCGCGGCGGCTCCGAAGCCCAGTCCCCACGCAGCCCATTTCCGGTGCCCGGTCTGTGGCGACACGCAGGCAATGAAAGCCAGGTACCGGCTCCACCGGATTTTCAGCCGGCATTGAGCCGGTGTGCGGGCGGTCCGGGCTTCACGCGCGAACGGCTTCACCGTCTTCTTCGTGGGAGGAATCTCCCACATCCAAGGAGCGATGACCGTGAGCGGCGACGACAAGCAGAAGCAGTATCCCTTCTTCTGGGGCATCTACTACGGCCTCGCGAGCAAGCCTCCCCAGCTGTTCGTCGGTGGGCTTCGCACGCTCGGGCAGCTGGGCCTGCAGGGTCCGCAGCAGCAGCAGGTGATCCAGTACCACAACCTGCTCACGGCCCGGGCGATCCGGGCGGGGCTCCGGTACGCCGCGGGGCTGAAGGTCGATCCGGCGACCGTCGCGACCCTCTGGAAAGCACTGCCTCCCGAGGCTCAGCAGAACACCCTCGACTGGGGACAGCAGCAGGTGGGGCAGTTCATCGGCGGCTCGGCGTTCAGCTGGGTCCTCGGCAAGGGGCTTGTGAAGTACCTGCCCAAGAAGATCGTCACCCCCGCGCTGTTCTTCCTCAGCTGCCAGGGCGCGATGGGGCTCTTCTGGAAGGATGGCTGGGACAAGGGGCCTCCGCCGCCTCCTCCCGGGGTGGGTGGGGGAGGCCGGGAGATCTCAGTCTGAAAAACAGGCCCTGCCTTCCGTGGACCGGGAGGCAGGGCCTGGCGCCCTTCACGCCGCGCGCACGAAGCGGGCCTTGTTGCGTTCGATCCACCGGGCCAGCGACTGCACCTGGGGATTCAGCTCACGCGTGAACTCGGGGTCCCGGGCGGCGCAGTACTCCTCTGAAAAGTCCCGCATGAACTGGAACATGTTCGCGAGCTCCGACGCGCCGGGGAAGTTGAACGTCCGGTAGACCTCCGGCTCCATGGAGTGGAAGCGCACCTCCTGTCCCAGCACCTGCTGCAGCGTCTGGGCGATCTCCTGGCCCGTCAGGTGCTCGCTGGCCAGCCCCACCGTCCGGCCCGCCCATGCCTCCGGCCCGCGCTGGAAGAGGGTGTGGACGCATCCGCCCACGTCCTCCGTGGCGATGCCGGGCAGCTTCTGGTCCTCCGTGGGCAGCACGAAGTCGAACGTGCCGTCGGCGTTGCGCTTTCCTCCCAATCCGAACGACAGCAGGTTCTCCCACGAGAACGAGGTGCGCACGAACGTCACCGGCAGGTCCAGGCCGCTGAAGTACGCATCGCTCGCGCCCTTCACGTCGAACTGCGGCACGCGGTAGTGCCTCTTGAGCATGGGCATCCGCGTGTCTTCCGGAGGGATGAGGCGCCGGGTGTCTTCCTGGGTGGACCAGATGACGTGCGCCACCCCCGCCTCCTTCGCGGCGTGCGCCATCGTCCGCGCCTGTGCCAGCTCGCGCTCCGGGTCGGGCTTCTCCCAATAGCTGGTGACGCAGAAGGCGCCGTGCGCTCCGGTGAACGCGGCCTTCAGGCTCTTCGCGTCGCTCACGTCCGCCGCGACGACCTCCGCGCCCAGCTTCGCCAGCCGGCGCGCCAGCTCCGAGCCTGGCTTGCGCGTGAGCGCGCGCACCGTGAAGCCGCTCTGCGTGTCCGCGAGGATGGCGCGCGCGAGGCCGCCTCCCTCTTCGCCCGTTGCTCCCACCACCGCGATGATCTTCTTGTCCATGGTCATGTCCTGTCGTCCTGAAGTCTGGGAATGAAGCCGGCTCATCCGCCCACGACGGGGCCGGGCAGGCTGGGGCTCAGCGCGGGGAGGAAGGCGAGCGCCAGGCCCGCGTAGGCCCGCAGCAGCCGCTTCTCACCGCGCCGCAAGAGCAGGCAGTTTCGCGTGTTGCGCGACAGGTCCGCCTCCTGGAGCAATTGCTCGTCCTCCTCCAGCGTCGTCTCGAAGCCCGCGAGCCGTGCCTCGCACGCGTCGTGGAGGTAGCGGAAGACGCGCTCCTCCGTCTCCGCGCTCAGCGGTGGCACTTCGCCCAGGCCCTGCTCCTCGCGGGCCTCCTCGGCGAGCCGGGCCAGCTCCCGCGCGTTCGCGCACGCCACGCGCAGGAAGGAGAACATCGCCACCGTGGAGGCATGCCCGTAGTGCAGCGGCACCTCGAAGCGGCGCCGCGACGGCGGAGTCGCCAGCGCGAGCAGCTCCCGCTTTCCTTCCGCCTCCACCGCGTCCTCGGGCACGCCCAGGTAGAGCACCAGCGTGTCGTCCGGGTTGTCCTCCGGCACGAAGCCGTAGCTCAGCAGGAACCGGCAGCTGGACTTGCTGCCATAGCTGATGTGCAATTCCTCGCGCGCGGCCACGGGCTCGTGCGCCACCAGCACGAAGGCCTCACCGTCCTCCGTGTTGCCCCACACCAGGCGCGGCGAGGCCCGGTGGTTGAGCATGTCCGCCACCGGCACGAAGCACCGCGTGAGCTTGCCCGCCACCGTCAGGCCGAAGCTGCGGCTGATCAACACGTGCTGCGCCCAGAGGTACGCGTCGGGCGTGAAGCGCTCGAAGCCCGGCACCCGCTGCGCCAGCATGGCGTAGCGAGCGAGCAGCATCTCCTTCCACCGCGCCACCTCGCGCAGCGCGGAGGAGCCCTGGAGCAGCGACAGCTCCTGCGCGTCGAAGAACAGCGGCAGGTGCGGGAAGGACTGGGGCAGCACGTCCAGGTACGGCTTCCAGGCCGAGTCCTCGCGCTCCTTCTCCTGGAGCAGGAATGCCGCCAGGTAGCACTCCTCGCTCGTGTCCGGTGCGTGCGCGTCGATGAGCCGGCCGATGTCCGACGCTCTCGCGACGTCCAGCGTCACCAGGCACGCGCGCGGCACCCGCAGCACCTCTTCTCCCGCCGCGATGGGCACCTTGGCGAAGACGCCACGCTCGTCGCCCTCCAGATGACCCACCCACAACTTCGGGAAGCTCGCGCCCGCCTGCCTGCTCCACTGGAGTGCGAGGTGTTCCTTCAGGGGGTTCGCTTCCTCGAGGGTGTCCTGCTCCGCTTCCTGTCGCGCGCTCATTGGCTCCGCCATGCGTTCGGGGGGTGAACGCCAGGAAGACGCTGGTCGCTACGGCTTGTGATTTCCCGTGGATTTCCGGGCTGCCCTTTTTGGAGATGATCAAGGGTTGTTCACAGACATCTCGCTGCTCCGTTTCCAGATGCACTTTTGGAGCCCTGGAAACCGTGAGCGAAAACACCAATCCCTCTTTCTGGCGTGTATGGGAGCAGCACAAGGAGCCGTTGTTGCAGCAGGCGCTGCGGCTGATGGGCGGGAACGTGGTGGACGCGGAGGACGCGGTGGACACCGCGATGCTCCGGGCCCACCAGAACTACGTGTCGCCCGGGAAGATCCTCAACCCGAGGGCGTGGCTGGGACGCATCCTCCACAACGTCTGCATGGACATCCACCGCGAGCGCCAGCGCTGGGGCGACACCGAGGAGTGGATGGAAGACCTGGAGTCCGCGGAGCCTCAGTCCCAGGAGCAGCTGCCCGACGCGGGCCTGCTCCAGCGCGAGAGCGCCGCGGCGGTCCGGGAATGCATCGAGGCGCTGCCCCCCAATCTGAGGGTGCCCCTGGTGATGCGCTACCTCCAGGACATGTCCTATGCCGACATTGCTGAACAGCTCCGGTTGACCAGTTGCAACGTGAGAAAGCGCATCCAGCTCGCGTACGGAATCCTTCGGACCACCCTTTCGCAAGAGCCGTGCCCCCGCTGAGCGCAAGTCCGTGCTCCGTCCGGGCAGGCCGGCGGAGCACGGCTCGCGCGACTCATTCCGGGAGAATGCGCGAGCGCACGTAGCGCCCCGGAGCCGCTTCAATGACGCGAAGCCCTCCCTCGCCGGGGATCCGGGCTGGGACGCGTTCTCCCGAACGCTCGGATTGCCAATACTCCCAGTCCGTCCACCAGGACCCTGGGTGTTCTCTTGCGTCCTGAAGCCACGCATCGGCGTCCGCGTGCGACGCAATTCCATCCGCGTCCATGAAGGACGCCGATGCGTCCGGTGTCGACGCAATCACATCCGTCTTGCCGCGGAGCGCAATCTCATCCGCGTCCTGGAGTGACGCGACTGCGTTTGAATGCGACGCAAATACATCCGCGTTTGGGATGGACGCAGGCGCGTTTCCAGGTGACGCACCCGGACGGGGCTTCGGGACCCAATAGTGATACCGGTTCGCGGACGGCGGGTTGATGACGCCGGCGACATGGCCCGAGCCCGCGAGCACGAACCGCACGGGACCCCGGTAGTTCCTCGCTCCCCGGTACACCGAGCGGAAGGGCGCGATGTGGTCCTCCCGGCAGGCTTGCACGTAGAGGGGCGTCTTCACGCGGCCCAGGTCCAGGGGGACGCCAGCGAGCGACAGCGCGCCCGGCTGGACCAGGCGGTTGTGCAGGTACAGCTCCCGCAGGTACGTCGCGTGCGCGCGCGCGGGCATGCGCGTGGGGTCGGTGCTCCACGCGAGGAAGTCACTGGGGGCCGGCTCCCGGCCGAGCAGGTAGTTGTTCACCACGAAAGGCCAGACCAGGTCCTTCGCTCGGAGCAGGTTGAAGGTGGTCATCATCTCCAGCCCCTCCAGATAGCCGCGCTCGCGCATGTGGGCCTCCAGCCGCTCCAACCGCGGCGCGTCGATGAAGGCCCCCAGGTCCCCCGGTTCGCTGAAGTCCACCTGAGTGGTGAGCAGCGTCGCGCTGGCGATGAGCGAATCATTCTGGGCGGCGAGCCACGCGAGCCCCGACGCCAGCAGCGTTCCTCCGATGCAGTAGCCCAGCGTGGAGACCCGCTCCTCGCCGGTGGCGCGGCAGACGGCCTCCAGCGCGGCAATCAGTCCGTGCACGAGGTAGTCCTCCCAATCCACGTCCGCGTGCGTTTCGTCGGGGTTCACCCAGGAGATGAGGAACACCGTGTACCCGCGGTCCACTGCCCAGCGGACGAACGAGTTCTCCGGGCGCAGGTCCAGGATGTAGAACTTGTTGATCCACGGCGGCACCACCAGCAGCGGCTGGCGGTAGACGGTGGGCGTAGTGGGCCGGTACTGGATGAGCTGGAACAGGCGCTCCTCATGGACCACGTCGCCCGGCGTGGTGGCCAGGTTCTCCCCCAGCCGGAACGTCCGCCGGTCCGTCATGCGCGTCGCCAACTGGCCCTGGCCCCGCGCCAGGTCCTCGCACAGCGCCTCCAGTCCCTTGATCAGGCTCATGCCGTGGGACTCGCGCGCGGCGCGGAGCACCTCTGGGTTGAGCGCGGGGAAGTTGGACGGAGACAGCGCGTCGGTGAGCTGGCGCGCGTAGAAGCGCGCCTGGTGCGCCGTGTGCTTGTCCACGCCCGGCGCTTGGGCCACCAGGTGCTCCAGCCAGTCCGCGCCGGTGAGGTACGCGCGGCGCAGGCCGTCGAAGAAGGGCTGCTCCCTCCACGCCGGGTCTCGGAAGCGGCGGTCCGGCGCGGAAGGGGCGGGCTCCGGTGGGACGCCCCCGCGCAGGGAGCGTCCCCACAGGTCGATTCCCGCCGCGAGCATCCGCTGGGGGTCCATCGCCAGCCGGAGGAGGACTTCCAGGAAGGCGCGCCGCATGGGCTCCAGGGATGCGTTCATTCGCGGCCTCCTTCAGTACATGTGCTGCCCACCATTGATGGTGAGCGTGGAGCCGGTGATGAAGCCGGCCTTGTCGGAGGCGAGGAACGTCACGGCGCGGGCGATTTCGTCGGCGCGCCCCAGGCGGCCCACGGGGATGCGCGTGCGAATGCGCACCAGTTCCTCCGGAGGCACGGTGCGCACCAGGTCCGTGTCGATGTAGCCCGGCGCGATGAGGTTGGCGGTGACGCCGCGGGCGGCGCCCTCGCGCGCCAGCGCCACGGTGAAGCCATGCATGCCCGCCTTGGCCGCCGCGTAGGCCGTCTGTCCCAGCTGGCCCGTCTGCCCGTTGATGGACCCGATGTTGATGATGCGGCCGAAGCCACGCTCGCGCATCGGGCCCACCACGACGTTGCACAGGTTGAAGCACGAGGTGAGGTTCGTCTGGATGACCTCGTTCCACTGCTCGGACGTCATCTTGTGCAGCATGGCGTCCCGGGTGATGCCGGCGTTGTTCACCAGCACCTCGATGGGACCCAGCGCTTCGACGATCTTCTTCACGCCCGCGACACACTGGGCGGTGTTGGCGGCGTCGAAGCGGAACGCCGGGATGCCGGTGCGCCCCGTGAAGGTCTGCGCCGCCTGCTCATTCGCATAATAGGTGACCGCCACGCGGTAACCCTGCTGCCGCAGGGCGTCGGCGCTCGCCGCGCCAATGCCGCGCGTTCCTCCTGTCACCACTGCCACGCGTCCACTCATGTCTGTCTCCAGGGTTGAAAGTTGCGCCTGAAGGACGCGGACGCCCGCCGGGTGTGAAATTCATGACCTCGGAGGCCGGCGTGGATTCACAACCGCGTGGCCGCGGCCGTCCCTGGAGCGCTGCCTCGGGGAGCGGGGGACTGGGAAGGGTGGATTGGGATCCATCAGCCCCCCGCTCCTCCGGGGCAGCACTCCACCGCAGCATTCGCGAGAGGACATCCATGACACAGCCGCAAGCACCCCAGGAGCGCCCGCAGGTCATCGTCGTCTTTCAAGGCGGCGGGGCCCTGGGCGCCTACCACGTGGGGGCCTATCAGGCCCTGGAGGAGGCTGGCCTGCATCCGGACTGGGTCTCCGGCATCTCCATTGGCGCCTTCACCGCCGCGCTGGTCGCGGGCAACCGCCCGGAGCAGCGGATCGAGCGGCTGGAGGCGTTCTGGCGCGAGGTGTCCTGGCCGGGCAGTGAGTGGGGCTCGCTCTTCAAGGGCCGTCTGCGCCAGCTCTTCAACCTGGGCAGCCACATGACCAGCCTGCTCTTCGGCCAGCCCGGCTTCTACGCGCCCCGCGCGCTGTCCCCGCTGCTCGCGCCGCCGGGCTCTCCGGAGGCGCTGAGCTTCTATTCCACCCGGCCCATGCGCTCGACGCTGCGGCGGCTGGTGGACTTCGAATACATCAACTCCCGTGCGACGCGGCTGAGCCTGGGTGCCACCCGTGTGAGCGACGGCCACCTGGTGTTCTTCGACAACACGCGAAGCGCCCTGGGGCCGGACCATGTGCTCGCCAGCGGCGCGCTGCCGCCCGCCTTCCCGCCCAGCCTCATCGACGGGGAGCTGTACTGGGACGGCGGCTGCGTCACCAACACGCCGCTCAACGCCATCCTGGACGACCCGCCCCAGCGGCACTCCCTGGTCTTCATGATTGATTTGTTCGAGGCGCGCGCGCCGCTGCCCCAGAACATGGACGAGGCGAGCTGGCGCATGAAGTCCATCCAGTTCGCGGGCCGCACGTCGCAGCAGGTGGACCAGTTCGCGACCGTGTGGAACCTGCGCCAGACCTCGAGCCGGGTGACGCGGCATATGTCAGCGTCCTCGCCGCTCGCGTTCAGCGACGAGCCCCTGGCGAAGCCCGCGCCCCGGCTGGACATCATCCACCTGACGTACCAGCGCGGTGAGCACCAGATCTCCAGCAGCGATGCGGAGTTCTCCCGCGCCTCCATCGCGGAGCGCCAGGCGGACGGCTACCGGGACATGAAGCGTGCCCTGGCGACCTCGCCGTGGACGCAGCCCATGGCGAACGGGCCCCAGGCGTTCGGTGACGAGGACCTGGCGCCGGCCGAAGGGGGCGCCGTCGTCCACCGCCTCTAGAAGAACCCACCTGTCTTGACCCGAAGGAGCAATGCCATGACCGAAGCGAAGAGAGTCGATCCGTACGCCCACCTGATGGACCTGGGGCGGGGCGCCCTGCACCAGGCCATCGCCGCCCAGCGCTCCGCGCTCGAATACTCCCGCCAGTTCGTGGAGGGGGACGCCGCCGCGCGGCCGCTGCGCTCGCAGCACGAGGAGTGGGCGCGCAAGGCGCTGGAGACCCTGGCGCCGTTCTACGCGCTGGAGCAGCTGGTGCACGACCAACTGCTGAAGGCGCAGGCCAGCATCTTCGAGCTGGCCGACGACACCCTGCGCAACCTCACGCTGCACGGTGTGGAGCGCCGCGGGCACCGCTCGACCTGAGCCCTGGGCGTCGCGAAGCTCGAACCCCGGGGGGCCCTTGCGCGCCGCCCGGGGTTCTTGTTGTTTCCAAACGTCAGCGCGGAGCCAATGGCAGACGCACGGCCGGGTCGCCCAGGAGCACGTAGCCGCCCAGGTCCTGACGGAGCATCCACAGGTGCGAGCGCCGCAGCGGCTCCACCGTGGAGGGCTTCCCGGCGCTCCGGGCCGCCTCCTCCTGGTCATACAACGTGGTCAGCTCCAGGTTGGCCTGGTGGCTCCCGCGCAGCAGCCAGCTCAGGCCCAGGCCCACGCGCCGGCCCCGCGCCAGCTGCTGGAGCGGCTCCATGAAGCGGGACACCTTTCCCTGGCGGTGGTCGCGGTCCTGGAAGCCATACGTCCACGCCAGGTCCACGTGGCCGATGACCGCCAGCGGTCCCTGGGGGTTGGCCAGCACGGACTGCGGCAGCGCGGCGACGAAGGGGCGTTCCCCGGGCCGGGGCAGCGCCGCGGTGAGTGACTCCAGCCTCCCGCTGAACTGGCCTCCCGCCTGCAACTGCTTCAGCCAGTGATGGAAGGCGCTGCGCGACGGAGTGCCCGCGCCGAAGCACGCGAAGAGGAACCAGATGCCGCCGGGCAGGAAGGGCCGCTGGGCCAGCGCCGCGCCATCCAGGTGCTGGCCTTCGCCCAGGTTGAGCGCCCCCTGGAGCGCGAGCTTCGCGTCGGTGCTCCGCCAGCCCGCGCGGGGACTGCCCAGGCCGTGGCTCATGGAGAAGAGCAGGGTGGGGTCTTGGTGCGCGGCCTGCTCCAGCAGTGCGTTGGCGCCGGGCTCTCCCGGCATGCCCAGCTCCAGCACGTCCCGCGCGGGGAAGCGGCCCAGCTCCCGCGCCTGCCGGGCCGACGCGATGGCCGGGGCCACCAATGACTGGTAGCCCGTCTGCGTCGCGGCGGTGCCGTCGTGGACGGTGAAGAAGAGCGAGCGGGGCTGGCGCTCGGCGGAGGGCGCGTTCTCCCAGCGCAGCACCTTGTCCACGTAGGCCGCGTAGTCCTCGTCGCGCCGGAAGGCCAGCCGCCCCACGTAGGCGTCGTGGGAAGCGGCCTGCTGCAGCTCGAAGGGCACCTGGTGGAAGTCCCCCAGGAAGAGCAGGTAGCGGGGCCGGTCCGCCACGGGCACCGCTTCGTCGTCCAGCACGACGCGCACCCAGCGGGTGAAGTCCTCCAGGTTCCGCCCCTCCGCCGCCAGCTCCGGGCTCACCCGGTACACGCGCACCGGGTGGCCGTCCTGCTGTTCCTGCCGGTGCCGGCGCAGGGGCTCCATCAGCGCGAGCAGCCGGTCGCCTTCAGACCCCTCCGGCGCGACCAGCCCCCAGCGCTGCGCGGGCAGGGAGTTGGGGTCTTCCCCGTCGTCCCACAGGTGGCTCTCCTCGCGCCCCTGCGCGTCGTCGTCGCGAGGGAACCGCGCCGCGGCGTCGGCGGGCAGGCCGTCGGGGGCCACCGGCTCGTGTGAATCGGCGTGGGACAACAACAGCTCGACGTTCTGCGTGCTCATCTTTGGGGATGGCTCCTGGCGTGCGCGCCCGGGAAGTCGTGCGCGTGACGGCAGGACGCGGCGGAGGGCGGCCGTGTGAGCCGGGGATGTCTGGCGTTGGCATTCACACACAAATGGCGTGCGACGTCCTGTGGACGCAGTGCCCGGCACATCCGCCGTCAACCCAATCCCAGGAGCACGCCCATGCAGTCCGCCGCCCAGCTGTCCGCTTACATCATCGCCTTCGCGGGTGCCGCCCGCACCGCGCAGCGCCTCATGTCGTCCGGCATGGATCCGATGACGATCGCCGAGTACTACTTCGAGGTGAACCTCACGAGCGACTTCGAGATCAAGAGCGAGACGGACGTTGCCCTCAACGTCTGGCGCATGAGCATCAAGGAGAAGCTCACGCTCGACTACAAGGAGCACATGGGGCTCACCGTGAAGTGCACCATCAAGCCCGCGGCGTTGCTCGCGGCCCAGGGTGGCAGCACCGGCGGCGGCGCCTGAAGCCAGCCGTCTGTCTGACCGGAACACGCTGAAGCAAGACACACCCGTCGCCGCCGGTGCTTCGTTCTGGAGCACTGGCGGTGGCGGTTCGCCATCCACCCTTCCTTTCTCAATCCCATCCCATGGCAAAGCCCAATCCCACGCCTGATCACGCGCAAGTCCTCATCCACGACCTCATCCTGGCCGTCCAGTCCTCGCTGGACATCGCGGAGGAGACGGCCCGAAAGCACTATTCCTTCTCCGTGGCGGAGCTGGAGGTCTCCGCCAGCTTCGAGTTCGAGATGACGGAGCAGGACAGCGACATCCCCGAGGACAAGCCGCAGCCCAAGCGCTGGTTCTCCCTCTTCGGCGGCGGCACCAAGAAGGAACACACGCGCCTGCACGACCTCAACGAAAAGGACTCCAGCAAGCTCACGGTGCGCATGCTGTTCCGTCCCGGAGGCAAGCACCTGGCGGGCGGCACCGTCGAGTCCTCCGACGGCAGCGCCTCCACGGAGGAGGAAGCGACGACCGAGCCCGCGTCCACTCCGTCCAAGCGCAAGTAGACGCCATGACGACAACGGAGCCCGCGGCCTTCTTCAGGTCGCGGGCTCTTCGTGTTTCAGATCACTTCTTGTCCAGCAGCCGCAGCGCGCGCTGGTAGTAGGCCTCGCGGGAGGCCTTGCCGTTGTAGCCGCCGTTGATGCGCCGGGTGATGGCGTCGAACTCGCCCTTGTCGGCGTGCTTGTTGAGGTTGCGGCTGTTCCAGAACCAGGCGGCGGTGCGGAAGCCCACGTCCAGGTCGGCCGCGCGGGCGGGGTTCTCCTCCAGGTCCAGCTCCAGCGCCTTGCCCGCGGCGCGGTAGTTGGTGCGGCCGGTGATTTGGATGGGCCCGCGGCCCTTGTAGCGCGCGCCGTCACCCGGCTTGACGTTGCCCAGGTCCTTGCGCCGCTCGTAGGCGCGGCCGGTCGCCAGCTCCTCGAAGTAGCGGAACTCGGCGCTCTCGTGCGCCAGCTGCGCCAGGAACGCGGCCTGGCGGCGCGGGGTGTTGATGCCGGCCTCGGACATGGCGTCGTTCAGGTGCGGCAGCACCTCTTGCGCGCGCGCCTTGGGCAGCCGGGTCAGGAACGAACGCAGCTGCTCCAGCGTCAGCGCCTGGAATGTTTCGCCTTTCGGCTCGGTGGACTCGTCGGACTGCGAGGGTTTGGGGGACTTGGAACCAAAGCCAAAGAGGGCCATCGGGTGGACTCCCGGGTTGCCGGCCCCGGCGGAGGCCGGGCCGTGGGTGCCTGGAAGACGCCGGGTGTCTGGGATTTGTGAGCGCCGCTGTGAGGCTTCAGGGCTCGTCCGGGAGCGGTGCGCGTCCGTGCCGCTGCTCACACGCGGCGTTGGCCTCCAGGGCCTTCGCGGGCAGGTCGCCCAGCAGGCCGCGCCGCTCGCCGGGCGTCAGGCACGCGGAGCTGGTCGCCTGGAGCTTCTCCTGGAGCCGCTCGATGGGGAGCGGCTCGCGCGGACGCCACACCCGGGCGCTGCCGTCCGTGGAGCCGGTGACGAGCCGGGGCTCCTCCGCGCGGGGGCTGAACACGGCCGAGGTCACCTCGCCCTCGTGCGCGGAGAGGACGAGGTACGGCTCGCCGGGCGCGTCCGTGAGCCAGACGCGGGCACGGCCGTCCGCGCACGCGGTGACGACGCGGCCGCCATCCGGGCTCCAGGCGGCCCAGGGCACCGGCGCGTCGTGGCGCAGGAGCGCGCGCACGCCTCGCACGCGGCCGTTCTCCACGGTCCAGAGGCGCGCCGTGCCGTCCTGCGAGGACGTGAGCACCTGGGTGGGATCCTTCGGGTGGAACGCGGCGGAGAGGACCCAGTCGTCGTGGCTGTAGAGCGTGGCGGTGAGGCGCCCCTCCGCGCTCCAGATGCGGGCGGTGCCATCTTGAGATGCGGTGATGAGGCGCTGGCCGTCGGGGCTGAAGGCCACGGAGCGGACCTGGTCGCCGTGGCCCTCCAGCGCGACGGGCGGCTGCGTCCCAGCCACGCTCACGATGCGGGTGGCACGCGGGCTGGATGCGAGCGCCACGCGCTGTCCATCGGGGCTGAAGGCGGCGCCGAAGAAGGGCTCGCGCTGGGCCGTCAGCACGCGCCGGCCCGCCGTGCTTCCGTCCGCTGGCCACAGGCGCGCGGTGCCATCCAGCGAGGCCGTCAGCAGCCACCGGCCATCCGGGCTGAAGACCACGGAGCGCACGTCCTGCGCATGGCCCCTGAGGACGTGCGTGGCCCGGCCGTCCTCCGACCAGAGGCGCACTGCCCCGTCCTGCGACGCCGTGGCCACCTGCGTGCCGTCCGGGCTGAAGGCCACGGACCAGAGGAAACCCGCGGACGTCTGCAGTGGGAGCGAATCCTGGGGCGCGTCCAGACGCCACACTCGCGCGGTGGTGTCGACGGAGGCGGTGACGACCTGCTTGCCGTCCGGACCGAAGCCGCCCCACAGCAGGGTGGACCGGTGGCCGAGCAGCAGTCGGGGCGGCGTGTCCTCGCGCGCGGACCACAGCCGCGCCGTGGTGTCCGAGGAGACGGTGAGGATCCACTCGCCCAGCGGTCCCCCGAAGGTGGCCAGGCGCACGGCGCCCTGGTGGCCGCGCAGCACGCGAGGCTCGCCCCGCCCGTCGGCCCGGAAGAGGCGCGCGGTGGTGTCCACCGACGCGGTCACCACCCATTGCCCGTCGGGGCTGAAGCGCGCGGTGGTCAGCTCGCCCTGGTGTCCCTTCAGCGCCACGGGGGCGGTGGCGCCGTTGATGGGCCAGACGCGCGCGACGCCGTCCCGGGCCAACGTCAGCACGTGGGTGCCTTCCGGGTCGAACGTGGCGGAGGTGACGGGGGCGGAGTGGGGCAGCTCGCGCGGGCCTTCCGTCCCCTCCACGCGAACCAGGCGCGCGGTGCCGTCCAGCGAGGCCGTCAGCAGCCACCGCCCATCCGGACTGAAGGCCACGGTCTGCACGGCGCCCCGGTGCCGCACCTCCCGCGGCTCGCCGGTGCCGTCCACCCGCCACAGCCGCGCCAGCCCGTCTCGCGAGGCCGTGGCCACGCGCTGGCCGTCCGGGCTGAAGGCGCCCCACTGCACGACGCCGCGGTGCCGGAACGTGTGCAGCAACGCGCCGTCCGCCGTGTTCCACAGCCGCGCCGTGCCGTCGTGCGAGGAGGTGAGCACGCGCTGTCCTCCCGCGGGGCTGAAGGTGGCGTGGTAGACGGGCCCCGCGTGGCCCGTGAGCACCACCGGCGCACCCTCGCCACTGGTCCGCCACAGCCGCGCGGTGCCGTCCTTCGACGCCGTCACCACGCGCTGCCCGTCCGAGCTGACCTCCACGTGGACCACGGCCTGGGCGTGGCCGCGCAGCACCGCGCGGCTCAGCGGCTCCTGGAGGACCGCGGACACATCCTGGGCCCAGCCCCGGAGCCGGCCGGGCTCCTGGACCTCGCGAAGCATGAGCAGGGCCAGCGTGGGACTGTCCCGCCGCAGCTTCCGGGCGACGTCCAGCAGCACCAGGTCCCGGGCGCGCTGGGCGTGGTGCTGCGCCTCCTGCCGCTCACTCTGGGCTCGGGCCTCCAGCTGACGCGCGTTCCATGCGAGCGCCGCCATGCCTCCCGCCACCACCAGCGCGGCCACCAGCATCCGCATCAGGCGCTGATGCGCGGACGCGTCCTGGGCCTCGGCGGAGGCCTCGCTGGCGTCCAGCAGTTGGAGGACATCCTCGCCCGGCTCCTCGCTGTAGCGCCGCAGGACGTCCTGCGCGTAGCCCAGCCGGCTTCCGGACAGCAGGTAGGGCGCGCCGCCGTCGGGAGCGCTCCGGTGCGCGATCCAGTCCCGGGCCCAGGACTCCAGCTCGCGGAAGTGTTGGATGCGCTCGCGGTCCGCGCGGGCCCACTCCGCCAACTCTGGCCAGGTGCGCAGCAGTGACTCGTGCGACAGCTGCAACCACTCCACGCCCGACGCGTCCTCTTCACGGGTCAGCAGCCGCGCGGTGAGCAGTACGCTCAGCACCCGGTCGAAGTCGGCGCGGGGCTCCGGTGGAGTGGGGCGCAGTTGCTGCGAGCGCACCCGCCGACGCCTGCCATGTGAGGGCCCGCCCTGGAAGTCCACCAGCTCCACCAGCAGCCGGCGCGCCTGCTCCTGCGCGCTCGGGGGCAATGATCCATAGAGCCGGTTCGCCGCCCGCTTCAGCGCCCCCGCGACGCCGCCCAGGGCCGCGTAGGCGCGGTGGGTGAGTTGCTGTCCCTCGCGCTCCTCCCAGAGTTGATCCAACGCGTACTGGAGCAGCGGCAGCGACCCGGGCTCCTGCCCCACCTCCTGGAGGAGCCGGTCCACCAGCCCGGCCTCGAAGCGCAGGCCCACTTTGTGCGCGGGGCCCTCGATGGCCGCTCGCAGCGCATCACCCTGGAGCTCCGTGACGAAGAGGCGGTGGGCGTCCGAATACACGGCTGCGTCCAGGCGCGTGCCCTCCTCGTCCACCACCAGGTCGCCGCAGCGTCCCAGGTAGTCCACCTGGAGCGTGGCCAGCACCACCACCCGGCGCTCCGGATCCTTCGCGAGGCTCCACAGCGCGGTGGCCAGGTCGCGGCGCGCCGGGGACTCCATCGCGGTGAAGAGGTCCTCGAAGGGGTCCACCAGCAAGAGCTGCCAGCGCTCGGGTGGGAACTGGCGCACCTCGTGGAGCGCCTCCGCCGCGCCTTGTCCGGGCTTGAGCAGCCGCACCTCCCAGTCCGCGGCCCGAAGCTCCTGGGGCAGACCCGCGAGGGCGAGCGAGGACTTGCCGCTGCCGGAGACGCCGGCCAGCACCTGGAAGCGGGGACGCTGGCCCTCCACCGCCTCGTGGACGCGCTGGAGCAGCTCCTGCTGGAGCGACTCGCGGCCGAAGAAGAAGCGGCGGTCCTCCTGCTGGAAGGGCAGCAGGCCCCGGTAGGGCCGGAGCGCCACCGGGCGCGTGTCTCCGCCGTGCTCCGCGCGCGCGTAGAGCTGGAGCGAGATGTGATCCACCGCGGTGGTGTCCAGCGCCAGCAGTCGGCGGGCGTGCCCCACTGCCTCCTCCAGCGACGCGGGCGTCACCAGCAGCGCGCGGTAGAGGGCGCGCGTGAGCACCACGGAGCCCGGCACGGAGAGCAGCAGGCGCGAGGCCACCACCGCGGGCAGTCCCGCGCGATGGAGCGCCTGGGCCACGCTGCCCAGGTGGTTGTCCGTCGCGCCCGCGCCACTCTGGCACGCGCACAGCACCACCAGCCGCAACGTCGCCGCGTGGGGCATGAGCAGCTGACGCAGCGTCGCGCCGTCCACCAGCTCCGGTTCGCCTCCCTCCCATGACGCGTCCCAGAGCAATCCATACGTCTGCCCGCGCCGGCCGCCGTGGCACAGCAGGTGGAGCACGGACACGGGTTCGCCGGGCCGGTTGAGCGCCTCCGACAGCGACGCCAGCGAGACGTGCGGCAGGACGTCCCGGTCCGGCTCGAATGGGTACGCGCCCTTTCGACAGGCTTCGCTCAGCTCCCGCTGATGCGCGCGGGCCGGCACCTGGCCTGCAGCGGCGGACCAGGCGAAGAGGACGCGGCCCTGCTGGGAGGTGCCCTGCGTGGGCACGTCTCCGGTCGCGGGCCATTCGTAGCGGATGAAGACGCCGGGCAGCTCCGCCACGGTGCGCCCGGAGGTGCCCAGCGTGAGCAGCTCCCAGGGAAGCGCGAAGAGCTCCGCCGCTGCGAAGCGGAAGGTGAGGTGCACCGGGCGCCCCGCCTGGACGGCGGCGGTGATGTCGTTGGCCTGCGCGTCCCAGCCCACGCCTTCCAGGAAGGCGCGCAGCCGTTCCCCCAGACGCTGCACCACGTTGCGGTCCGGCTGGGGCTTCTCCAGCTCCGCGAGGTCCGACAGGAGCGCCGGCTCCCAGTCGAGCGCCGCGCGCGCGTAGCTGCCCCGGGCGCGCCGCAAGAGGTACTCCTGCGGCTCCATCCGGAAGTGGAAGGGGTCGCCCGCCTCCTGCGCGCGGACCAGCTCCAGCAGCAGCTCCAGTGGCGCGGGCTTCGCGACAGCGGCGCTCATGGCGAGGCCGCGGGAGCGGACACGGCGGGCTGTCCGTCCTGGCGCACCAGCCGGCCATCCAGGTCGTAGAGGGAGCTGGCCTGCTCCAGGAAGTGGAAGGGCAGCTTGATGTCCAGCTGCCGCGCCCGCCGCAGGTGGATGGCCAGGTCCGGCGGGGAGATGACGCCCATGGGCAGCCGCGACGCCGGGAGGCGCGAGCCCAGCACCTCCAGCATGTAGCGCGCGCTCAGCTGGCCGGCGCTCTTGAAGGGCACGCCAATGGACATGACCGCGCTGGAGTTGCCCTCGCGCACGGCCTCGCGCACGGAGCCCAGCACCGGAATGCCTTCGGAGTACCGGTCGATGCGCTCCAGTTCGTCGTACACCGCGGAGGAGGTGGTGACCCAGAAGAGGCTGTGCCGGCCGTCGGGGTCTATCTGCCGCATCGCGCGGGCCATGCGCGGAAGCTGTTCGGAGAGCGTCTCCTCCGCGCCACGCTTGCCCTCCACCGCCAGCTCCAGCAGCTGGAAGCCATCCCGCGCGGACAGCCGCCGCATGGCCTCCGCCTCCACCTCCACCGTGCTCTGGTTGCGGCGGTCGTACACCACCGTCAGCGCCTTCAACGGGCCCAGCAGCTCCTGGAGGTAGTGCAGCTGCACGTCGGGGGAGAGCGACAGCGAGACGAAGGCCATGTTGTCCGGCTTGGCCTGCTGTGAAGCGCCTTCCTCGAAGCCCAGCCACAGCTCCGGCGCCTTGCACAGCGCCACCACTGGCGTGGGCTGGTTGCCGAAGCGGTTGTAGAGAAAGCGCGTCGCGTCCGAGCCCATGGCGACGATGAGGTCGAACTGGCCGGAGTCCGCCAGCGCCAGCATCCGCTCCTGTTCCTCGCGGCCCGTGCCGAGCTTGTAGAGCGTGAGGCCCACCCGCACGCGTTGATTGCGCAGCACGGGCAGCATGCCCTCCAGGATCCAGTTGAGGCTGCTCTGGGCCACGGTGAGCAACACCAGCACCTCGCGCACCTGGAGCTGGGGCGTGGGTGGCTGTTCAGGGGTGATGAGGATCCGCTGCGCGGTCGCCTCCACCCGCCAGCCGCGAAGCGTCTCCGGCGGCAGGGCCACCCAGGTGGAGATGTCGTCCGGCTGTGCCTGGACCGGACAGGGCACGCACAGCAGCAACAGCAGGCCCAGCAGCCAGTCACGCATGGCGCACCTCGCGACCGGGCGAGGCCCGGGTCATCCAGGAATGGGCGGCCCCCAGCAGCAGCACCCCGACGCCCAGCCCTCCGAGCACCGGGAGCGGATCCTCCGAGGGCCTCCAGAAGGCGCTGACGAGGAGCGGCCCCACGCACTGCGCGAGCGCGCCGAGCAGCGGCGTGATGGATGCCCAGGAGCGCCTGCGCGTGCTCTCCGCCGGCTGGCTTTCGACGTGGTGGTCGAGCGGGACGTGAACGAGCCCGAGGGACATTCCCAGAAGGCAGAGCGCCAGCGCGCGGACGGGCTCCAACGAGCCGAAGGCCGCGAGCGCGAGCAGTGACAGCCCGGTGCCCAGCACGCCCCCCTGAAGCAGCCTCCTGCTCCCGTCGAGGCGCGCCGGTACGGCATGGGGAAGCAACGCGCCCAGCGCGACGAGGGCGAGCAGTTGCCCGATGCGGTCCGTGTCCTGACCCTCGCCCACGAGCCATAGGGGCAACACGAGTCCGAGCACTCCCCCGCGCGAAAGCCACGACGGCAGCCCGACGAACAGCAGCGCCCAGCGGTGATCGCGCGGACTCCACGCCCCCGGAGGCAGGGGCGGAAGCGTGAGGGATGCGCGGAAGGCACGAGGCCCGGCGGACCGGTCCCGAGCTTCCACGGGGGGCAGCCAGTGCCGCGAATACGCGAGCGCGCCCAGGCCACAGAGGGCCGCGAACAGGAACACCGGGGACGGGCCCAGGTGGGCCGCCACGAGCGCGCCCAGCACCGTGCCGGCGAGCAGGCCGCCACCCCGGGCCAGGCTGAGCCGCGCCATGCGCCGGGGCGGCTGTCCCGGAGGAAGCGCGGCGAGCAGATACGCCCGCGTCCCGGCGGCCAGCGCCCCCAACCCGAACCCGCAGAGCCCGCGCAGCACCAGCCACGCGCGCAGGTCCGAAGTGAACGCCATCAACGCGAACGCCGCGGTGGACACGCCCAGGGCCACCACGAGCCAGCGCCCGAGGTGACCCCGCCGCGCGTAACGCTCGGAGGGGACGAGCGCGAGCGCGCAGGCCCCCTGGAATACGACGGCGAGCAGCGCGGCGCCGCCGCCCGGGAGGAGGGCCTCCGCGGCGACGGGGAGGAATGCGAACGGGAGCCCCTCCAGGAAGCCCCCGAGGAAGGCGAGGGGCTGGAGCCGGCCCACCGTCCGCTGCTCGAAGACGCGCGAGCCAGAGCCACGCCGGGGCAGGGGCGACAGTGCTCCGAGCACCAGCAGGCCCAACAGACTCGAGGCGGCGAAGAGGAAGAGGAAGCCGGGGACGGTGCGCCACAGCCGTGCCTGGAGCGCGCCCTTCGCGGCGTCCACCTCCAGACGCACGGGGAGGTTCCACGGGCCCTCCGTGAGCTCCAGGTCGATGGTGTACTCGAAGCGCTCGTCTCCCGTGCGCCCAGCGCCTGCATCCACCTGCACGAGCACCCGCTCATCCGCGATGAGCGCCAGTGAGCCCAGGTCCGCGTTGGTGCGCTGGTACTCCTCCAGAAGGGTGTCCAGGCCCCGCAGGTGGGAGAGCGTCAGGCCCAGCCGCGCCGCCTCGTTCAGCCGCCGCGCCAGCGAATGCGCCAGGCTGCTGGTGCGCTGGTGCAGCCCATCCGAATAGAGGTCCGCAAGCGCCAGGGACGTGGCCAGCGTCAGGGCCAGGAAGCACAAGGAGAACGCCGCGCCCAGCCAGCGCCGGGGATGCCGCATCCACAGTCGCTGCGCGCCCGACACGAAGGCCCCCAGGAACAGCAGACATCCCCCCAGCAGCGTGAAGAGGGGCTGGAAGCGCCGCAGCACCCGTTGGGACACCGCCTCCCGGGACATCACCAGCTCCAGGCGGCCCACCTCCCCGAAGCGGTCCGACAGCGGCAGTGACACGCGGAAGGAGTGCGCGTCCTCCGTCACCGCGAAGCGCTGGTGGGGCAGGGGAGGCACGCGGTGGGCCGCGGTGGCAGGAACCTCCGGGCCAGGGGGCTCGGAGAAGAGCAGCCGGCCCTGGTCGTCCAGGACGCGGACCGCCTCCAGCGTGGGGTCCGCCTGGCGCAGCGTGCGCGCCAACTGGGTGAAGCCGGTGAACTGCTCCAGCGCCATGCCCACGCGCAGGAACATCTCCACCGGCCCCTGGAGGATCGCGCCCTGCGCCGCGAGCCGCTCGAACTGGAGGCGGGCATCCCCGCGCCACGCCTCGCCCAGTCCCAGGGCGACGACCCCTCCGAGCGAGGCGGCCAGCACCAGGAGGAGGGCGCCAAGCCGGGCCCGGCGCAACCCGCGCCCGTGCCGGAGGGAATGGACAGACATGGTTCACTCGCGAAAGGCGGCTTCGTGTGCCGCGCCCTGTCTCCAAGGACGGCCTGGCCCCTGTCGGTGTGAACGGTTCACAAAGGCATTTATGTGCCGTCCCACGGGCATGCCCACACCCCCAATGCGTGCCTTTGTCTTGATGTCTGTTTTTGTATCAATATTCCTGCTGGCCACCCAGGCTCGCGCGGAAGCCCCGCCGCCGACGGGGGCCACCGTCCTCCAGAGCCGCGACGGCCGGTCCGCGCTGCGCGTGGGCATGGGTCTGCAGACGGACCTGCGGCTGACGCCCACCGACGATGGGCTCGCGAGCACCTTCTACGTCCGCCGCGCGCGCATCAACCTGTCCGGCACGCTGGCGCCCTTCGCGGACGTGCGGCTCATCACCGACGTGGGCTTGCGTGACACGCCCCTCTACCAGGACGCATGGTTGGAATTGCGCGCCGCGCCCTGGCTGCGGCTGCGCGCGGGCCGGCTCAAGGTCCCCTTCGGCTACGAGTGGCTGGAGACCTCCTCCACCTTCCTGGACTTCGTCGAGCAATCCCTCCTCTTCTCCCTGGTGCTGCCCCGGTACGACCAGGGCATGGCGCTCCACGGAGAGCTGGCCGGCAACCGCGTGGAGTACTGGCTGGGCCTCTTCAACGAGGCGAGCAGCAAGGCGCGCGACGAGGATCGCGGGAAGATGCTGGCGGGCCGGATCGCCGTGGTGCCGGCGGAGGGCATCTCCGTCGCGGTGAGCGCCACCCGCGCGCTGGGCGACAACCTGCCGGAGGAGGCGCGCGGCAAGCTGCCCACGGGCTTCTCCTTCCTGACGGCGCCCCAGTACAAGCTGACGTACGCCACGGGCGCCACGGGCCTGTTCGTCGTTCCACCCGAGTGGCGCCTGGGCGCGGACTTCGTCTCCTTCCAGGGGCCCACGTCGCTGAAGGTGGAGTACGCCCGCTTCTTCTCTCCTTCGCGCGAAGGCTGGCTCACCGCCGCGGACCTGGGCAAGGAGGACCGGCGCGTGCACCTGGCGGGGCTGCGCTCGCAGGCCTTCTACGTGTCCAGCACGTGGGTGCTGACGGGCGAGAAGAAACAGGAGCGGGGCGTGGATCCGGAGCGGCCGTTTGATCCGGGCGCGGACAAGTACGGCGCGGGCGCCTGGGAGCTGGGGCTGCGCTACGGCTTCGCGCGGCTGCGCTTCGAGGGACTGCCTGGCCACGACGGGCCCTCCGAGGAGCGCCTCCAGGAGGTGACCGCCGGCCTCAACTGGTACCTCAACACCAACACCCGCTGGATGTTCAACGCCAGCCGGTACGTCTTCGCCGGGGGGCGCGCGCCCTACGACGAGTTCCTCATGCGCATCCAGTGGTTCTTCTAGAGGGGAGCCGGGGCCATGAGTCTGTTCTTCAAGCTGGGGGCCGCGACGGCGGCCATCCTGTGCTTCTCCATCGCGCTGGTCGTCCTGCTCAACTTCGCCAAGTTCGAGACGACGCTCGGGGAACTCCAGCAGTCACGGCTGCGCGTGCTGGCGCTGGACGCGAAGGCCTCCACCGAGGCGGCCATCGACCTGGGGCTGGCCCTGCCCGCCGTCCGCGACGCGCAGCAGATCCTCACCCGCGTGTCCGGCATGGACCCGGACATCCGGGGCGTGGCCATCCTCGACCGCCGGGGCACGGTGCTGTTCCAGAGCGGGCTGCACGCCACCACCCACCTGCCCGGCTCAGCCCGGGAGCGGGCCGCCTGGTTCGAGGCCGCCGCCGCCGCGCACGGAGGCACCTGGAGCCATTCGGACCGCGAGGCCCTGCTGGTGGGCGCGCCCATCCTCAACCCCTTCAGCCAGCCCGTGGGCTTGGTGCTCATCGCCTATGACCGCAAGGCGCTGGATGCGCGCGCGAGCGCCTTTCTCCACACCTTCGCCCGTCAGGCGCTGTGGCCCCTGGCCATCGGCTTCTCGCTCGTCTGCGCCTTGATGTGGATGTTGCTGAGGCCGCTGGGCCAGCGCTTCCAGGCGATGGAGCAGGCCTTCCGGAACATGGACGGTCCGGCGCACACGCCCCCGGCCGACGAGGCGCTGCGTGCCTTCGACGCGCGCTACCAGGAGGCCTCCCTGGCCCTGGCCCGCGCGGAGCGCTCGCTGGAGGGCCCGGCATGAGCTCCACGAACGACGGAAGTCTGTCCCGGAGCCGCATCTGGAAAGTGAGCCTGCTGCCCACGCTGCTCATCGTGGCGACGCTGGTGGCGGCGTCCATCCAGGCCTCGCGCCTGTTCGAGCAGTCACTGCGGCCGGACCTGCGCGCCAAGGCGGAGACGCTGGCCCAGACCGTGGCGCTCCAGTTCCACCGCGCCGCGGACCTGGGCATCCCGGTGAACCGGCTGGGCGCGGCGGATGCCTACCTGGATGACGCGGCCCTGGGCCACGAGGAGATCCGCTACATCGGCTTCGCCTCGCCGGACGGCCACCTGCTGTACGCGTCCAGGGACCTGAAGGCGAAGCCCGCGTCCTTCTTCGACAAGGTGCTCAAGGCCCACGCGATCGAGGAGGCGCGCGGTCTGGCGCGCCTGGACGGAGACCTGGACCTGGTCCACCCCGTGGTGTCGCGGGGGCGCGTCATCGGCCAGCTGCACCTGGGCATCGACGCGACGTACGCCGAGCAGCGGCTCCAGGAGATCCACACCGACGTCCTCATCACCCTGTTCGTGACGGCGCTGGTCACCGTGGAGGTGCTCATGGCGCTGATGGGCCTGCTGGTCATCCGGCCGCTGCGGCTGTTGCGGCGCCTGCTGGAGCTGGGCGGCGCGGGGGACTTCACGCGGCAGGCCCGGGTGCGGCTGCACGACGAGGCCACCCGGGCGCTGGCCTCCGCGGGCAGGCTGGTGCGCGGCCTCAACCGCCGCCACGCGGCGCTGGACGAACGCGCGGCGCCGGAGCTGGCGACGCTGCGCGAGCGCTTCCGCTTCGGAGACCCGAAGGCCCCCGCCGCGCTGGAGGAGCCCGGGACGAGCGACCTGCGGCTGCCGCTGTTCGTCTTCCTCTTCGGCTCGGAGCTGTCGCGCTCGTTCTGGCCGCTCTTCGTCAAGCGGCTGTACCACCCCAGCCCGTACTTCTCCGAGAGCTTCATGGTGGCGCTGCCCATGTCGCTGTGGGTCACCGCGATGGTGGTGTGCACGCCGCTGGCGGGGCGCCTGCTCAACACCCGGAGCAGCCGCGTGGCGATGCTGGTGGGCATGGTGCCCGCCGGCCTGGGCCTGTTCATGACAGGCCTCGCGTCGAGCCTCACGGAGCTCTTCTTCTGGCGTGTCGTCACCGCGGGCGGCTACGGCATCGTGACGACCACGGCGCTCTTGCACGTGGCGCGCACGTCGAAGCAGAGCCACGGCGCGCGGAGCATGGGCGTCTTCGTGGGCGCGTCCACGGCGGCCAGCGTCTGTGGCACCGCCATCGGCGGCATCCTCGCGGACCGCATCGGCTACGCGGCGACGTTCGGGGTGGCCTCGGCGCTGGTGGGCCTGGCCATGGCGCTGGTGCTGCTGCTGGCTCCGGACCTGGGGCCTGTCCGGGCGAGGGAGGAGGGAGAGCCCCGCGCGATGGCGGCCTACCTGGGCATCCTCAAGCGCGGGCGCGTGCTGCTCTTCATCCTGCTGGCGGCCATGCCGGCGCGCCTGGTGCTGACGGGCTTCCTCTTCTACCTGACGCCCCTGCGCCTGCATGCGATGGGCTTCACGGAAGCCGCCATCGGCCGGTTGATGATGGGCTACTTCATCGTCACGGTGTTCGCCACGCCGGTGGTGTCGCTGCTGGCGGACCGCCATGGCTGGCACCGGGGGATGATGCTCGTGGGCGGCGGGCTCTCCGGGCTGGGCGTGCTGCTGTTCGCGTCGGCCGGTGGCTCG
Organism: Corallococcus sp. AB030; assembly: GCF_003668965.1. Taxonomy (NCBI): domain Bacteria; kingdom Pseudomonadati; phylum Myxococcota; class Myxococcia; order Myxococcales; family Myxococcaceae; genus Corallococcus; species Corallococcus sp. AB030. The sequence continues at coordinate 86,504 of NZ_RAWQ01000001.1, read as the reverse complement.
TGGCAGTTGTTGGCCGCGGTGCTGCTGGTGGGCCTGGGACAGGCGTTGGCGGCCACGCCGCTGCTCGCCAGCATCCCGCCGCTCTTCGCCGAGGAGTGCGCCGGGTTCGGCCTGGACTCGCTCCTGTCTGTCTTCCGGATGATCGAGCGGGTGGGCAGCCTCGTCGGCCCGCTGCTCGCCGCCGCGCTGCTGGGCGCCAGCGGCTTCGTGCGCAGCACCCACGTCATCGGCGTCGGGATGCTCGCGCTCACCGCGGGCCTCGCCGCCTACCTCTTCCTGCGTTCCCTTCCACCCACCACTCCCACTCCGAAAGCTCCATGACCGCCATCACCCAGAACCTGTTGAAGCTGACGCCCACGCAGCGCGAGCACCTGGACGTGTTGTTCCTCGCGCAGTACGCGCCGGACCCCGGAGCCCCGTGGCCGGAACTGCACCCGGAGCACGGCGTGCTCCCGCGCTACAACCACGAGCTGTTCCACACGCTGACCGGACTGGGCCTGCGGTGCTCGCCGTGCCGTTCGCTGGAGGACCTGGTCCACCTCCGCAGCGAACCCAACTACGTCTTCACGCTCCTCAACCGCGCGCCGGTCCGCAACTCGGAGGTCTTCACGTCGGCGTTCTGTGAATGGTTGCAGGTCCCCTACCTGGGCGCGCCGCCCAACATCCGCGCGCTGGCGGAGGACAAGCACCTCACCAAGCTGATGGCGCGCTCGCTGGGCATCCCGACGGCGCCCTGGGTGACGTGCCCGGCGGAGGGGAAGCTGCCGCCCGCGCCGGACTTCCGGGGGCCGTGGATCATCAAGCCGCGTTTTGGCGCCGCGTCCGTGGGCATCTCCGAGGACAGCATCCAGGAGACGGAGGCCGGGCTGCACGAGCGCCTGCGCCTGTTCCAGGACCTGGGCCAGGCCTGCCTCGTGGAGCAGCTGGTGCCCGGCCTGGACCTGACGGTGCCGGTGCTGGGCGGTGAGGAGCCCATCGTGCTGGGCGTCGCGGAGGAGACCTCCTCGCTGCCGCACGGCATCGTCACCCACCGGCAGAAGCGGATGCTGGACGGCGGGCGTGAACGCCGCATGGCGCCTGAGGGGCCGCTGGCGGAGACCCTGCGGACGTACGCGCTCCGGCTGTGCGCCGCGGTGCGGGACTTCGACTACCTGCGCGTCGACTTCCGCCAGCACCGCGACACCGGCGAGCTGTTCCTCCTGGAGTTCAACATCGGCTGCAACCTGGGCAGCCACGCGGCGGTGATGTTCACCGCGCGCAACGCGGGGTTCCGGCAGGCGGATGTCATCGAGCACATCCTGCGGCACAGCCTGGACCGCCAGGGCCGGATGTGGCGGAGCGCGTCCGCCCGGACGGAGGCGGGGCGATGACGGCCCGCGCCTTCCTCTCCGCGCTCGTCCTGCTGTCGGCGGCCTCCGCCTCCGCCGCGCCGTACCGCGTCTTCATGGTCATCCACCGCACCGGTGCGGAGGCGGACCAGGGCTTCCGGGACTACCTGCTCAGCGCGGGGCTGGAGGTGGAGTTCACCGTCCGCAACATCGAAGGCGACGCGAACCGGCTGCCGGCGGTCATCCAGGAGATTCGCGCGCGGCGTCCGGACCTCATCTACGCCCAGAGCACGCTGGTGACGGAGGGGCTCGTGGGCCGGTTGGGCGAGGTGGATCCCGCGCGGCACATCACCGACGTCCCGGTGGTCTTCGCCATGGTGTCGGACCCCATCGCCTCGGGGCTGGTGACGCGACTGGAGGGCTCCGGGCGCAACCTCACCGGCGCCATCCACGTGGCCTCATTGCCGGTGCAACTCAAGGCGATGCAGTCGTTCATGCCGCTCAAGCGGCTGGGCGTCGCCTACAACCCGTCCGAGCCGTCCCAGCGCAACATGTTCGACAAGCTCACGCAGCTCACCGCGCAGGCGGGCATCGAACTGGTGGCGGTGCATCCGCTCGGCAAGGACGGGAAGCCGGACGCGGCGCGCCTGCCGGCGATGATGCAGGCGTTGGCGGCCCGGAGGCCGGACCTGGTGTACCTGCCTCCGGTGAACTTCTTCGCGCCGCACAGCCAGCTGCTGATGGACGAAGCGATCCGCCTGGGCCTGCCCACCTTCTGCGCCATCGAGGTGCAGCTGGAGGCGGGCGGCATGATGGGCCTGGTGGCGCCCTTCTACAACGTCGGGGGCCTGGCGGGCTTCAAGGCCACGCAGATACTGCGTGAGCACCGCTCACCGGCGGAGCTGCCCGTGGAGACGCTGTCCCGCTTCTCCTTCGAGGTGAACATGCCGGCCGCGCACGCGCTGGGGCTGTACCCGCCCATGCACATCCTCAGGTACGCGCGGATTCGCGAGCGGTAGCGCGGGCCGCCTCCACGGTCCCCAGGTGCAGCAGCTCCTGCAGCAGGTCGAGCATGAGCTGCTGGCCCAGGTCGTGGCCCACCGCGTGAGAGAAGCAGTACGCCAGCCGCAGGGTGCCCCAGCGCTGCGCGAGGGTCGCGGGTGCGAGCGCGATGTCCGTCAGCCGCTGGCACAGCGCCTCCAACGGCGAAGCCACCTGGGAACCGAAGGCGATGCGATGCAGCAGCTGGCCGGTGAGCTCCTGGAGGAAGGACGCATCCTCCCGTGACGCCTCCAGCGCCAACGTCTCCGCCTCCGTCAGGTGGGCCTCCATCCCCGCCGCCAGCAGCACCGCCTCCAGCACGCGAGCGTGCCGCGGGTGGGCGGGCTCCGCCGCCAGCGCGACGGGGGACATGCCATCCATGATGCCCAGGCGCATGTCGCGGGCCTGGGCCTGTGTCAGTCCCAGTTCGCGGCACAGCTGGGCCAGCGGCAGCTGCGCCGGACCCGGGTGGCCGCCGTGCGCGGTCGCGGCCCGCAGCGCCAGTCCGTAGGCCAGCAGGCGGTTGGGGCCGTCCGGCAGTCGCACGCGCAGCGACGCGAAGAAGGCGTCGCCCTCCAGCGGGGCGGCGGTCCGGCGCGCCAGGCGATCCGCGAGCAACTCGCGCCGTGGATCGATGACCTCCGGGTCGCCCAGCACGCCGCGCCAGGCCTCCAGGTGATTCGCCCGGGTGAGGGGGCCCTGCGTCCGGATGACGAAGACCACCGCGTCCAACAGCGCCAGGTCCCTTGTTTCACAAGCCTCTGCGATGTGCGTTCGGATCATGCCGCCAGGACGGCACCGGCGGCGAGGCTGTGATTCCCAGCGGAAATAAAAGAAGCCCCACGGGGCGCTTACCCCGTGAGGCCTGTCTGAAGTCACCGCATGCGTGTGATTACTTGAGGGTCCGGTTGATGCGACTCACCTCGGAGTCGTGGACCGTCACGGCATCGAGGATGAGGTTGGCGTAGGCCTGGGCCGCGGTGGCCGGCGTCTTGTTCACCCCGTTCGGACCATTGAGGTAGAGGTCGAGCGCGCCCACGCTGAGCTTCCACTCGTCCTTCAGTTGGGCCGGGGCCTTCTTCAGGCACTGGAGCCCGGCGTCGATGATGGTCTTGCAGTAGTCCTGCCACTGCGTGTTGCACGCCTGCCAGGCCTTGTGCTGCGTGGTGGTGGAGTTGGGGGGCGGATACATCGGGCTCCAGGACTCGCCACGGCCCAGGTGCGTGGAGGAGGCCGGGTGGCCGGTGGCCTCCATGAAGATGCTGCAGGGGAAGCACGAGGCCAGCTTCGTCGTCTTCTTGCCCACGGCGATTTCATACGGCGTGCCGGGGTTGTAGGGCGTCTTCTTGTTCGGGCTGAGGTCGTTGGCCAGCTTGTTGACGCGCACGTCGTAGATGGCCTGGATCATCCCGTGCGTGTACGCGCAGATGTCGCGGTTGCGCTGGGGCGCCGGGCCCTCGAAGTGCATGCCCTGCTGCTTGAGCCCGGGCTTCGCCGGGTCATTGTTGTCCTGCTCATTGGCGGCGCCGATCATCCCCCAGGGCTTGTCCGGGAGCGCCTCCGGGGGATGCCACCGCCGCCCGTAGGTGATGTCGAACGGCACGTTGTGCCGGAAGGTGCTCATCAAGCCGGTCTGCCCATCCGTCCGGCCATCGATGAACCCCGTGTAGGCGCCGCGGCCCTGGTAGCCCAGCTTGTCCGCGGTGTCCGCCTGGGTGGCCAGCAGGAACAGCCTGGCGGCGGTGCCGTCCGGCAGCGGCGGGTCGTAGCGGTAGGCGTCGGCGGGGTTCTTGTCGCCGGAGCCGCCGGTGATGCGGCCGCCGGTGGTCCAGATGGGCGTCTTGCCCAGCACCACCTTCTGGTCGGGCTTGAGTCCTGACGCCTGCAGCAGCTGGTTGAGCTTCTGGATGGCGGAGAGGTGGGTGGGGTCCAGCGGCTTCTCCCGCAGCTCCTGCTCGGACAGCTTGTGGCCGTCCTCCACCTCGAAGTCGACCCGCGCGTGCCGCTTGTTCACGTCCGCGTTCGTGAGACGGCTCCAGGCCCACCCGAGGACCGCCGCCGTCATGATGACATCCGCGTCCTTGGCGTATTGCGTACCCGGGCTCAGGATGCCCTGCTGTTTCACCAGGCTCATCGAAGACCTCTCCCTCTGGAGCTTTGAGCGCCCGCTCCGATAGGCGTTGGAGCCAGGACGCGAAGCAGGAGCCCGTTGTGAAGGAGAGGGGACCTCGGGGGCTCAGGGGACAGAGGGCCGGGGAGGTGGCACGCAGGTGTCGAGCGAGTAGGGGCGGCTGCGCGCGCACCAGTCCGGCCGGCCCGCGCCGGTCCACGAGAGGACGAGGTCGGAGGCACTTCCTCCCTGGATCTCCCCGGGCCATGTCTCCACGAGTTGGAGGCCCTGGTCCGCGCTCCAGCGGAACAGATCGATGGGCGGTCCTTCGCGGATGGTGGAGAGCGCGAGCGCCACCGTGTGCTCGGGGCCACAGAGGACCCGGGGCACGTGGCGCGGGCCCTGGTAGATGGTGGAGCGATGGACCTCCGTGTCGTGCTCAATCCACACGTGCACCAGGTGGGAGCCCCCGAACTCCCCGGTGGCGTCCGTGTCCTTCACGAGCGGGGAGACGACGAGCTCCGCGTCGCCGCACCACTCCTTGACGCTGGTCTGGGCGGGCAGCGTCGCGCGGATCGCTCCGGAGCGCGTGTCGACGAGCAGGCTGTCCCCCTGCATCAGGTTCACGAGGGCCAGCTCCCCGTGAGGGCTCGCCGAAGTGAAATAGACGCCCTCGATGCGCCGGGAGCCCGCCGTCATCACGGAGTCCACCCGGCAGGAGTTGTTCTCCCAGTCCAGCCACTTGCAGGTCCTCACGTGGCGGACGGTGGCGGAGCCCACGGCTTCGGTGCGGTCGGACTCCAGGCGCCGGCCACACGCCGCCGCGAGCAGCAGGCAGGAGAGGAGGGCGGCACGGTGGGGAAGGGGCTTGGGGCGCGGAGGCGCTCCTGGGCCTGGAACTCCGGATTTGAGCTGGGGCGGACGCCCCGTAGGATGGAAGCCTCGTCGGTGGCGGCGATTCATGGAGGAATCATGTCAAAGATGCTGAAGGGATTGTTGGCGGCGGTCCTGCTGGTGGGCTGTGGTGGCACGGAGGCGGATGTGGATTCGCCGGCCGAGCTCGCCTCCCGGGAGGACGCCATCAACGTCTGCAACGTGGGGGCCGCGCCCTATTCCCTCTGCAATGGGGGCAACGGTGTCTGCGTTTATCCTTCGGCGAGCAGCCGCAACGCGGACTGCCGCCCGAAGTGTGGCGTCGCGTGTGGAACCAGCGCCGACGAGTGTTGCATCGGGTATGCCCCCCTCAATTTCTGCGAGATGAGCCGGGGCTGCGGCGGCGGGTCGCCGGGGCCCATCATCGACTGAGCTCCGGGGCACGTCGCGGTCCGTCTCCGCGACGCGCCTGCTGGGGACATCCCCTGGCGGACCTCGGCGCATTCCCAGACGCGCTGGGGGCCGTTGGGGGACACCGGGTACGAGCTGCCCATTCCTCGAGGTCGATTGGAGTTCTCGCCATGAACTGCACGAACTGTGGTGCCCCGCTCCCGCCCTTCTCGTTCGGACGCTGCGACTGTTCCAAACAACCGGGCACGAGCTCCAAGAAGCGCAGCCGGGCGGAGTACGAAGCGACGAATCAGCCCTCGGGCTCGAACGATTCCGCGATTCTCAAGAAGCGCAAGCGCCAGCACAGCGCGCTGTCCGTGCTGTTCATTCCGTTCGACGCGGGCGGCACCTCCCGGACGCAAAAGGGCCTCTCGGACTCCGGCACGCGCGGCGAGATCTTCTTGTCGGAAAAGGACTCGTTCCGGCGCATGCCATTCGACCAGGCATTCTTGGAGAAGCGCAATCTCGACCTCATGCCTCCGATGACACCGAAGGAGCTGGTGAGCATGTCGACCAACTCCAATGTGACCTTGGCGTTTCGACCGGAAGGAGCCAATCCGTTGCTGTCGAAGACCGTGGAGAACAAGGTCAGATGGGACATCAACTACGACGTCATCGCGTGCGCGGCCGTCGACAAGCTCGGTTCGGAGCACGATCGCGACTGGGAGAAGTTGCTCTTCACTCACGTGGCGGTTGGGTCTCGTCAATCCCGTGTCAAATGTGGCTGCACCCAGCACTTGACGCCCCCCTCGCTGGTTCCGAAGGTGTTTCCAGAGCTGATTTTTCTGTCGGAGGAACTGAACTACAACAAGTTCCCCGACGAATTGACCGTTCATGACGTCAAGTACCTGCGAATGGACGAGTCGGCGCTCCCCTACAACGACCAAGGCGGGGTCAAGGACTGGAAGCAGCAGATCACTGGCTACGTCCGCTCCGCCCACCGCGACAGTGAGGAGAAGCAAGCCCGGTTTTCAGCCAAGAGAGCCGTCACCAACAACAATGAGAATGTCTTGTTGGTCACCAAGGAGCTGGCGGGTATCAAGCTGGTCGCGTGTGGCGTGCACTTCTCGTCCAAGTACGTCAGTGCGTGCAAGAACAACGATGAGAAAGCGCGCGCGGTGCTTGAGGAGAAGATCGCGTGGAGCAAGCTCAGCGGCGCCGACCTGCTGATCGGCGACTTCAACTTCGATTGCTCCTTCAATCCGCAGTTCATGCCCGAGTATGCGTCGGGTCCGCAATACATCTCCGTCGGAGACCGGATCGAGCAGGTGGTGTCGACGCGCGCGTCGAATACCAGCCAGGACACGCCACAGCGGTTCATGAACGCGGTGGTGACCAACGACTCGACCCAGATCGAGCCCACCCGCCTCTCCGGTATCGCGCGCCCCGTGATCGGCGACCAGTCGCTCGAAAGCGGTTACTACAGCGATCATCCGTGGATTTTCGTCACGGTCAGCAAGACGCGGGACAATCCCCTTCCCGAAGACTTCCTGAAGATCCCGACCTTGCCGATGCTCACCTGGAAGTAGGTTGATTCGATCTTCTCCCAGCCGCCATCACGGGGAGGCCATGAGCTTCGGGGAGCTGCTCGCCCCCGGAGCACCAAGCGGTCGCTCTCCCTCCGCCGCGGCGGTTGCGCCTCCGCGCCCCGGGCGCCAGCGTCAAGGCTTGATCATGAGGCATACGGGAGCCAACGCAATGGCGGAACAAATCACGCAGAAACAGAAGGCCCAGGAGCCTGTCATCCCAGCTCAGCTGGGGGTCCAGACGAACCGCAAGATCGAGGACCACGCGCTCATCGGAAACATGCGCTCGGCGGCATTGGTCGCTCGGGACGGGACCATCGACTGGTTGTGCCTGCCAGACTTCGACTCGGACGCCTGCTTCGCGAGCCTGCTCGGGACGGAGGAGAACGGTGAGTGGGCGCTCGCACCGAGGGAGTCCATCCAGAAGATCACCCGCCGCTATCGGAAGGACACCCTGATCCTCGAGACGGAGTTCACCTGCGCCTCGGGCTCCGTCCGGTTGATCGACTTCATGCCTGTCGGCCAGGAGTTCCCCAGGATCGTCCGGACCGTCGTGGGGGTGAAGGGGACGGTGGCGATGCACTCGAAGCTGACGCCACGCTTCGCCTTTGGCCGCTCCATCCCCAAGGTAGAAAGCGTGGGCGGCTCGCTCCGTGCGTTCGCCGGCCCGGACGCCATCTTCCTCCGGCGCACGGACAGGGATACGGCGTCCCCCCTGGTCTCGAACTTCGAGGTGACCGAGGGCCAGCGGTTCTCCTGGGTGATGAGCTGGAACTACTCGTGGTTGGATCAGGTCCCGCCGAACCTGGATGCGGACCAGTCCGAACAGGAGACCGACCGCTACTGGACCCAGTGGGCGTCGAAAATCGTCCCGCCGCCGAGGTACCGCGACGAGGTCGTCCGCTCCCTCATCACCATCAAGGCCTGCAGCTACGAGAGCACGGGCGGAATCGTGGCCGCGCCCACCACGTCGCTCCCGGAGACGCCGGGAGGCGAACGCAACTGGGACTACCGCTTCACGTGGCTGCGCGACGCCGCGCTCGCGCACAACGCCCTGTCGCGCGCGGGCTTGCGCGACGAGGCATCCTCGTTCTGGAAGTGGGTGATGCGCGCCATCGCGGGAGACCCCGCCCAGATGCAGATCATGTACGGAATCCGAGGCGAGCGCCGCCTCACGGAGTCCACGCTGGACTGGCTCGATGGTTACGGTGGCGCGAAGCCCGTGCGCATCGGCAACGGGGCCTACAACCAGTTCCAGCTCGACGTGCTCGGCGAGGTGGCCGCGGTGCTCTACGCGGGCGCGAAATACTTCGGCGAGGTCGGCCCCGTCGCGCAGCGCGCGCTGCTCAACGTCGCCGAGCACGCGATGAAGGTCTGGCAGAATCCCGACAAGGGCATCTGGGAGATGCGCGGACCCAATCGCCACTTCACCGCCTCCAAGGTGGCCGCGTGGGCGGCGCTCGACCGGGCCATCAAGGCCTCGGATGAGACGAAGATGGCGGCCCCGATGGAGCGGCTGCTGGAAGCCCGGGAGACCATCTTCGAGGAGGTCTGCGCGCAGGGGTTCAATCGCGAGCTGAACAGCTTCACGCAGTACTACGGCGGCAAGGACATGGACGCGAGCCTGCTCTACATCCCGCTGACCGGCTTCCTTCCGGCAACGGACCCACGGGTGGTGGGCACGGTGGAGAGCATCGAGCGCGAACTGCTCCAGGACGGGCTGGTGCTCCGCTTCAAGCCGGACGCTACCGGCTCCGTGGACGGGCTCAGTGGAGAGGAGGGCACCTTCCTCGCGTGCTCGTTCTGGCTCGCCGACACGTACCAGATGATGGGGCGCTTCGAGGATGCCCGGCGGCTGTTCGAACACCTGCTGTCCTTGAGCAACGACCTGGGCCTGCTCGCCGAGGAGTACATGCCGAAGCTGCACGCGCAGCTGGGCAACTTCCCGCAGGCGTTCAGCCACTTCTCGCTCGTCAACGCGGCCTACACCCTCACCGAGCCCCGCGCCTGACGCGGCTCCCGGGCCTTCTTCGGAAGGCCCGGGAGCTCCAGGGCGCGAACCTCAGTCCGGCCAGGTCCAGTCCGCGATCTCAGGCCGGTCCCGGCCGTGCTCGTGCGCGTAGGCCAGGTTGTCGAGGATGGCGTTCTTCATCTCCTCCTTCAGGTGCCCCGCCTTCGCGTGCAGCTCCGGCACGCGGTCGATGACGTCGATGACCAGGTGGTAGCGGGACGTCTCGTTGAGGATTGCCAGCTCGAAGGGCGTGTTGATGTTGCCCTTCTCCCGGTAGCCATGCACGTGCAGGTCTTCGTGGTCGATGAAGCGATAGGCCAGCTTGTGGATGAGTGACGCATAGCCGTGGAAGCTGAAGATGATGGGCTTGCCCGGCGGGAACAGGCTCTGGAGCTCGCGTTGCGTGGACCCGTGCGGGTGATCCGCCGACGACTGGAGCTTGAACAGGTCGACGACGTTGACGAAGCGCAGCTTCAGGTTCGGTGCGCGCGCGCGCAGGATGGAGGCGGCGGCCAGGGCCTCCTGCGTCGCGACGTCACCGCAGCAGGCCATGATGACATCCGGCTCCGCGTCCTCGTCCGTGCTGGCCCGCTTCCAGATGCCGAACCCCTTGGCGCAGTGGGCGACGGCCTCGTCGATGCTGGTGAACTGCAGGTGCTTCTGCTTGTCCGCGACGATGACGTTGACGCAGTCGGTGCTGCGCAGGCACTGGTCCGCCACCACCAGCAGCGTGTTGGCATCCGGCGGCAGGTAGATGCGCGTGACCGAGCCGGACTTGTTCGTCACCAGGTCGATGAAGCCCGGGTCTTGATGTGAGAACCCGTTGTGGTCCTGACGCCACACGGTCGAGGACAGCAGGATGTTCTCCGAGGCAACGGGTGCCCGCCAGCTCACATGGTTCTTGCTGATGTCCAACCACTTGGCGTGCTGGTTGAACATGGAGTCCACGACGTGGGCGAACGCCTCGTAGGTGTGGAAGAGGCCGTGGCGCCCCGTGAGCAGGTACCCCTCCAGCCAGCCCAGCAGCGTGTGCTCCGACAGCATCTCCATGACGCGGCCGTCCCGCGCGAGGTAGCCCCCGTCGGCATCCTCCGGCACCAGGTTGGCCATCCACGTCTTCCCGCTCACCTCGTAGAGGGCCTGGAGCCGGTTGGAGGCGGTCTCGTCCGGACCGAAGACGCGGAAGCTCGTCGGGTTGTCGCGCATGATGTCGCGCAGGAACTCGCCGAGCGGCTTCGTGTTCTCATGCAGCGAGGTGCCGCGCGAGCCGACCTTGACCGCGTAGTCGCGGAAGTCAGGCAGCCTGAGCGCCTTGCGGAGCAGGCCGCCGTTGGCGTGGGGGTTCGCGCTCATCCGCCGGGCCCCCTTGGGCGCGAGCGACCGGAGCTCCGGCATCAGCCGTCCCTCCGCGTCGAACAGCTCCTCGGGCCGGTAGCTGCGCATCCAGTCCTCGAGCGCCTTCAGGTGCGCCGGGTTGCCTCGCACGTCGCCGAAGGGCACCTGGTGTGAGCGCCAGGTTCCCTCCAGCTTGTGGCCGTCCAGTTCCTTCGGACCGGTCCAGCCCTTGGGCGAGCGCAGGATGATCATGGGCCAGCGCGGACGCGTCGGGGTGTCCGTCAGCCGTGCCGTCTTCTGCAGGGCGCGGATCTCCTCGACGGCCTGCTCCAGGGTCTGCGCCATCTTCTGGTGCATCTGGGCCGGGTCGCTGCCCTCGACGAAGTAGGGCTTGTAGCCGTAGCCGACGAACAGCGCCTCCAACTCCTCCGGGCTGATGCGGGCGAGGATGGTCGGGTTGGCGATCTTATACCCGTTGAGGTTCAGGATGGGCAGCACGGCGCCGTCCCGCACGGGGTTGAGGAACTTGTTCGAGTGCCAGGCCGTCGCGAGCGGCCCTGTCTCGGCCTCGCCGTCACCCACGACGCAGGCGACGATGAGGTCCGGGTTGTCGAAGGCCATGCCGTACGCGTGGGAGAGGCTGTAGCCCAGCTCGCCGCCTTCGTGGATGGAGCCTGGCGTCTCCGGGGTGACGTGGCTGCCAATGTGCCCGGGGAAGGAGAACTGCTTGAAGAACTTCCGCATCCCCTCCGCGTCCATGCTCTTGTCTGGATAGACCTCCGAGTAGGTGCCCTCCAGGTACGCCGGCCCGAGCACGCCCGGGGCGCCGTGGCCCGGCCCGGCCACGAAGATGACGTCGAGGTTCTGCTCGACGATGAGCCGGTTCAGGTGGACCCAGGTGAACGAGAGCGCCGGGCTCGCGCCCCAGTGGCCGAGCAGCCGGTGCTTCACGTCCTTCGGCACCAGGGGCCGGTGCAGCAGCGGGTTGTCCTGGAGGTAGATCATCCCCACCGCCAGGTAGTTGCACGCCCGCCAGTACGCGTTCATCAACTCCACTTCCCGGGCGGTGAGCGGTCCCCCGCCTCGGGTCTGCTCGCGGCCTGGAGCGGAGGGCCCCTGGCCGTGCTCCCTGGCGGACAACGGCGACCCATACTCCGACGCTTCCGTTCCTTCGGGGTGTGCCATGGCATGCCTTCCATCAGTGGTGGGTGTGGAGTGTGGAGTCGGAGGGGGCGAAACCCGCTTCGCCCTCCATGTCCGCGCTGTACGCGCCAAGGGCAGCCGCGCTGTCACACCAGGCGCGGTGGCGGAACGCCTGCTGGGCGGCGGGCACCTGCGCGCTCTGGCCCCGCCAGGCTTCGAGCGCCTCGTCCTGCAGCGCGCGTCCGTAGGAGAAGCTCAGCGTCCAGGGCTTCGGGCCTTCCAGCGCGTTGATGGCGTTGAGGTGCTCCGTGGCCAGGACCGCGTCCTGTCCGCCGGACAGGAAGACGATTCCGGGGACCGCGGGCGGCACGTGGCGCGTCAGGACGCGCAACGTCGCCTCCGCCACCTCCGCCACCGGGACGTGCCTCGCGAAGCCGTGGCCCGCGGTGACCATGTTCGGCTTGAGCAGCATCCCTTCCAGGGACGCCCCCGCGGCGAAGAGCTCATGGAAGACCGCCTGCAGCACGCGCCCCGTCACGTCCTCGCATTGCTCGAGCGCGTGCGCGCCCTCCATCAGGACCTCGGGCTCCACGATGGGCACCAGGCCCTGCTCCTGGCAGAGGACGGCGTAGCGCGCGAGCGCGTGCGCATTCGCGTGGATGCACGCCGCGGAGGGCATCCCGGCGCGGATGACGAAGACCGCGCGCCACTTGGCGAAGCGCGCGCCCAGCTCGCGGTACTCCTCGAGCCGCTCGCGGAGCCCGTCGAGCCCTTCCGTGACGGACTCTCCGGGCGCGCCGGCCAGGGGGTGGACGCCGGCGTCGACCTTGATGCCGGGGATGATGCCGCGGTCCGACAGCAGTTTGACCAGCGGAATGCCAGCCGCGCTGCGCTGACGAATCGTCTCGTCCTGCATGATGACACCGCCGATGAATCCGGTGATGGCGGGCGTACTGAAGAGCAGCTCCCGGTAGGCGCGGCGGCTGTCCGCGGTCGACTCGATGGCGCGCGCGGTCAGGCGCTTCGTGATCGTGGAGACCGTCTCATCCGCCGCCAGGATGCCCATTCCGTCTGCAATGATGGCTCGCGCGGTTTCACCGAGCCCTGGCCTCGTCGGCATGTGTTCCTCCCATCCCCCGGAGGGAAACGTGAGGGCGTCCCGGTGCGCCAACAACTGGCGGTGGGGCGCTTGGTAACGGGTCTGCCTTTGAGCACCGGGCTGGATGGTGCGGCCCACGTCGCGATGCCATCTTGATGCAGGCTCCCACTGTCACGGATGACGCCCGGTGTGCGGAGGCGGCGAGCGGGCAGGCGGGCGGAGACGGCCATGACCATCAAGTTGCTCATCGCGGACGTCGACGGGACCATGGTGACGCGGGACAAGATCCTCACGCCGCGAACCTGCGAGGCCGTCGCCCGGCTGCGCGCCAGCGGCATCCAGTTCACCCTGACGAGCGGGCGGCCGCCGCGTGGGATGGCAGGGCTGGTGGCCCCACTGAAGCTCACCGCTCCCCTGGCGGCCTTCAACGGTGGCGTGTACGTCAAGCCCGATCTCACGACGGTGCTGGCGCAGCGGACCCTGCCGCCCGCCATTGCCAGACAGGCCGTCGACTTCATGCTCCAGGCGGGCCTGGATGTCTGGGTCTACCAGGGGGTGGAGTGGTTCCTCCGCGCCCCCGAGGCCTTCCGCGTGGCGCGCGAGCGGAGCAACGTCGGGTTCGACCCGGTCGTCATCGCGGACCTGCACGGCGTGCTCGATGCAGTCATCAAGCTCGTCGGGGTGAGCGAGGACACGGCGCGGGTCGCGCGCTGCGAGGCGGAGCTCGCCTTGCGGCTGGGCACCGATGCGTCGGCGGCACGTTCGACGCCGTACTACGTCGACGTCACGCACCCTGAAGCGAACAAGGGGATGGTCGTGCGCGAGGCCGCGCGTCTGCTCGGGCTTCCCCTGGAGCAGATAGCGGCCATCGGGGACATGGCCAACGACCTGCCCATGTTGAGCATCGCCGGCATGGGCATCGCCATGGGCAACGCCAGCCCGGAGGTCCAAGGGCCCGCGCGCCACGTCACGCGCACCAACGACGAGGAGGGATTCGCCCACGCGGTGGACACCTTCATCCTGGGCCAGCCGCCCCTCGCGCGGACGAAGCTGGGGCTTCCGCCGCGCGCGCGCGCCTGCCTCTTCAGCCTCGACGGCGTCCTCACCCAGACCGCCAGCCTCCACGCCCGGGCCTGGAAGCAGCTGTGCGACTACTACCTGCGGCAGCGGGCGCGGTCCTCGCGCCAGCCCTTCATCCCCTTCGACCTGGTGCGCGACTACAGCCGCGACTTCGACGGCAAGCCGCCCCTGGAAGGCCTCCACGCGTTCCTCGACGCCCGCGGAATCGAATTGCCGGAGAGCACGGTCCACGCGCTGAACGAGCGGAAGGGAGAGCTCCTGGTGGAGCTGCTCCGGCAGGAGCGGGTTGAGCTGTATGAGGGGACGGTCCGCTACGTCCAGGCGGCGCGCGCCGCGGGACTCCGGACCGCGGCCGTCTCCGCGAGCAGGCACGGCGCGGAGATGCTCCAGTCAGCCGGCATCCCAGACCTCTTCGACGCGCGGCTGGACGCCACACAGCCCCCGGAGCTCTACCTCGCGGCCATCCGGGCCCTGGGGGCAGACGCCGATGATGCGGTCATCTTCGAGGACACGCCCGCCGGCGTCGCGGCCGCGCGGGCAGCCCACTTCGCCTATGTCATTGGCGTCGACAGGGTAGGGCGGCCCGCCGAACTGCGCCGCCACGGCGCGGACCTCGTGGTGCCGGACCCCGCTGTCCTTCTGGGGCAGGACGAGGCCTCCTGAAGGCGCGCCTCGTCCCTGCTGGGAGGGCGGCAGGGTAGGCGTGTGCCTTTTGAAAATGACCTGACCTTACGTCGCCGGGTACAGCACCTGTCGCCCCCGCACTTGTGCGAAGGCGGTGAGCCGGTGCGGCTCCACGCGGGTGGGGCTCGTGATGTGCGTCACCAGGACGCCCCGCGCCCAGAGCGCATCCGCCACCAGCGAGCGATGGCAGCGCAACCTCGCGCAGCGCCCCCAGCCCTTGCGCGAAGTCCTCCGTCATCCGCGTAGCCGCGAAAGCTCAGGCTGCATTGGGCGAGTCCTTGCGCGCACGCCGCAGCCTACCGAGCGCTGTCAGGTGCAGGTACTCGACCCCCGCCCGTGCCATCGTCCTTCCCAGCACGTCCACGTTGAACCGCGGGATCGTGCGGGAGCGGGGCACCGTGCGGATGCCCACCCGCGTCCGCACGCCGTTCGTCCACGGCACCTCCACCAGTTCCTCGAGGGTGCGCGTGGAGTGGGCTAGCGACCGGCAAGGCATCCCTCCCACCGGGGCGCAGGCGTTGTGCGCTTGCCCGGAGCTTTCCTCGGACGCGCGCTGGCACGGGGTTTGGAACAGGGCAGGGCCGTGATGGAACCTCGGCGGGACGTACTTCGCCCCGGAGCTGGAGCGGCTGCGCGCCTTCGAGTCCGATGGGCTCCTGGTCCGCGACGGCACGCAGCTGGAGCTGACGGCGCTCGGCCGCCTCTTCGTGCGCAACGTGGCGATGGTGTTCGACGCCTATCTCGCCAGGGCCGCGAAGCCCTGTTTTCCCGGACGGTGTGAAGTTCGCGGCGCCGCAGGGAGAGCCGGTTGGTCCTCGAACCGCCGCGCTGGAACGCAGAATCTGCGCGGGCCCCATGGCGCCGCGCAGGGGTTGCGCGGGTGGAAGAGGGCATCCGAGGCAGCGTGAACGGCTGGGGGATTGCAATGACGCCTTTTCCGTCATGACCAGCCTAGAGCTCGCGCGGTGGCAGTTCGGAATCACCACGGTCTATCACTTCATCTTCGTCCCCCTCACCATCGGGCTCGCCCCGCTCGTCGCGCTGCTCCAGACGCTCTGGGTCGTGACCCGGAAGCCGGGGTGGCTCCGGCTGACGCGGCTCTTCGGCAAGCTCTTCCTGATCAACTTCGCGCTCGGCGTGGTGACGGGCATCGTCCAGGAGTTCCAGTTTGGAATGAACTGGAGCGAGTACGCGCGCTTCGTGGGGGACGTGTTCGGCGCTCCGCTCGCGATGGAAGCGCTGGCGGCCTTCTTCATCGAATCCACGTTCCTGGGGCTCTGGATCTTCGGCTGGAAGCAGCTGCCGCGCGCGCTGCACCTCGCCTCCATCTGGCTGGTGGCGCTCGCCGTGAACCTCTCAGCCTATTTCATCCTCGCGGCCAACTCCTTCATGCAGCACCCCGTCGGGGCGCGTTTCAATCCCGCCACCGGGCGCGCGGAGATGACGGACATCCTGGCGGTGTTGACCAACAACACGGTGCTCGTGGCCTTCCCCCACACGGTGACCTCCGCCTTCCTGGTCGCGGGCACCTTCGTGGCGGGCGTCTGCGGCTGGCTGATGGTGCGCTCGAGCCAGTCAGGTGAAGCGGCGGCGGCCCAGACCTTTCGCGGCGGGCTCAGGCTCGGCCTGGTTACCGTCATCGTGTCCGGTATCGGCGTGGCGGTGAGCGGGGATGCCCAGGCGAAGCTGATGTTCGAGCAGCAGCCCATGAAGATGGCCGCGGCTGAAGCGCTCTGCGACGGACGCGCCGGGGCGCCCTTCTCCCTGTTCGCGGTGGGAGACCTGAACAACGACTGCCGGGGCGTGCGCCACCTGCTGGAGATTCCCGGCCTCACGTCCTACCTCGCGCGCGCGGATTTCCAGGCACCGCTCGAGGGCGTCAATGACGTCCAGAAACGCTACGAGGAGCGCTACGGGGCGGGTCCGGACTATGCGCCCAACCTCGCCGTCACCTACTGGTCCTTCCGCTTGATGATTGGCCTGGGCGTGGGAAGCGCGGCGCTGGCTCTGTTCGGGTTCTGGCTCACGCGCGGAGGCGTGGCGAGCAACTCGGAGCGGTTTGCCCGGCTCAGCCTCGCGGCGCTGCCCACCCCGTTCCTCGCGTGTTCCTTCGGCTGGATCTTCACCGAGATGGGACGGCAACCCTGGCTGGTGGCGCCCAACCCCACCGGGGTGGACGCGCTTCGCCTGCTGACGGCCAGCGGCGTGTCCACCGCCGTTTCCCCCGCCATGGTCTGGACGACGCTGATTGGCTTCACCTGCGTCTACGGCGCGCTGGCGGCGGTCTGGTTCTACCTGATGCGGCATTTCGTCCGGGCGGGTCTGAAACATCCGGCGACCCTCGCGAGCGAGGACAGCCATCCTGAAACCGCGCCGCTGTCGTTTGGCTACTGAACTCCCGGCCCTCTTTCCTGGCATCGATAAACAATCATGGAACTGAATACACTCTGGTTCTGTCTCATCGCGGTCCTCTGGACGGGCTACCTCGTGCTCGAAGGTTTCGATTTCGGCGTGGGGATGTGGCTCTCCGTCCTGGGCAAGACCCCGGCGGAGCGCCGCGCGGTGCTGCGCACGATTGGCCCGGTCTGGGATGGCAATGAGGTGTGGCTGCTCACCGCCGGGGGCGCGACGTTCGCGGCCTTCCCGGAGTGGTACGCGACGCTCTTCTCCGGCTTCTACCTGCCGCTCTTCCTGATTCTCGTCGCGTTGATCGTCCGCGGCGTCGGGCTGGAGTTCCGCTCCAAGCTGGAGAGCCCCCGGTGGCAGCGCCGCTGGGAGCAGGCGATCCAGGTGGGGTCGTGGGTCCCCGCGCTGCTCTGGGGTGTCGCCTTCGCGAACATCGTGCGCGGGGTGCCACTCGACGCGAATCATCAGTTCACCGGGACGTTCCTCGGCCTCCTGTCTCCGTTCGCGCTGCTCGGCGGCCTGGCCACCACCTTGCTCTTTCTCAGCCACGGCGCGGTCTTCGTCGCGCTGAAGACCCAGGGCACGCTGCGGACGCGGGCGCTTGGCTGGGCCCGGCGGATGGCGTTGCCCACGCTCGGCGTCAGCGGTGCCTTCGGCCTGTGGACGCAGGTGCGTTACTCGGTGGCCTGGACGTGGCCGGTGCTGGGGTTCGTGGCCCTGGCGCTGGGGGCGGCGGCGCTGAGCGTCTGGCGGGAGCGGGAGGGCTGGTCCTTCACCTTCAGCTGTCTGGCCATCGCGGGCGTGGTCGTGCTGCTCTTCGGCTCGCTCTTTCCGGACGTGATGCCAGCGCTCGAGCCGGCGCACTCGCTCACCGTCCAGAACGCCTCGAGCACGCCCTACACGCTGCGGATCATGACCTACGTCGCCGTCGCGCTGGTGCCGTTCGTACTGGCCTACCAGGGCTGGACCTACTGGGTCTTCCGCCAGCGCGTCACCGTCGACGAGCTCAACCCGGCGCTGGGAGAGGGCTGACCGACCGATGAAGCCGCTCGACCCGAAGCTCCTGCGGCACGCGGGCGCCGCGCGGCGCTACGTGCTGCTCACCGCGGGCCTGGGGCTCGGGATGGTCGCGCTCACGGTCCTGCAAGCGCGGGGGCTGGCCCGGCTGCTGGGGCATGCACGCGAGGTGGCCGGGGGCCATGGAAGGCTCCTGCTCTGGCTCGGCGGCGTGTGGCTGCTGCGCGCGGCCCTGGCGGGGCTCCAGGAATGGACGGGGAAGCGGAGCGCGCACCGGGTCATCGCGCAGCTGCGGGAAGGACTGCTCACGCGGCTGGCGTCCGGCTCGGAGGGGGGGCGCGCTTCGGCGGGCGGGGTGGCGCAGGTGGAGCTCGCGACCCGTGGGCTGGACGCGCTCCAGACCTATCTCGAAGGCTACGTACCGCAGCTGCTGCTCACGGCGCTCGCGACACCGGCCCTGCTCGTCTGCGTGTGGCGCGCGGATCCGGTCTCCGCGGCCTTGATGGCGGGCTCGCTGCCGCTCATCCCGCTCTTCATGGTCCTGGTGGGCCGCTTCACGCGCGAGGCCACGGCGCGGCAGCTCGCGAGCATGCAGCAGCTGAGCGCGCGGGTGCTGGACCTCATCACCGGGCTCGCCACGCTCCGGGCACTCGGCCGGCAGCGCGGCGCCGCGGCCCAGGTCCTGCGGCTGAGTGAGGCGCACGCGCGCACCACGCTCCAGGCGCTGCGGCGGGCCTTCCTCTCCAGCTTCGTGCTCGAGCTGATCGCCACGCTCTCCATCGCCAGCGTGGCGGTGGGGATTGGCCTGCGGCTGCTCGAAGGGGCGATGCCGCTGGAGACGGGCCTCTTCGTGCTGCTGATCGCGCCAGAGGTCTATGCGCCGCTGCGCCAGGTGGGCGCGCTCTTCCACGCGTCCGCGGAGGGAGCCGAGGCGGCGGCGCAGGCCATCGCGCGGCTCGAAGCCCCCCAGCCCGCACACGGCACGCTCGCCGCGCCACCGCTCACCTCCGGGACGCTGGAGCTGCGGGACGTCTCGGTCGCCACGCGCGACGTCGGGCGCCGCGCACCGGAGGGGCTCTCGTTCGTGCTGCCGTTGGGGCAGGGACGCATCCTCGGGTTGCGAGGGGAGAGCGGCGCGGGCAAGAGCACGGCCCTGGCGGTGGTGCTCGGGCTCCTGCCGCCCACGTGCGGTGGCGTCTTCCTGCGGCCCGAAGGCGCGGCGGCGCTCGCGCTCGGGTCGCTCGACCTGACGACGTACTGGGCCCAGCTCGCGTGGCTGCCTCAGCGGCTCCACCTGGAGCCTGGCACGGTGCGCGAGAGCGTCTGTCGGGGGCGCGTGATTCCGGCCTCCGCCCTGTCGGCCGCCGCGGAGGCCACCGGCTTCGATGCCGTCGCCGCGCGGCTGCCCGAAGGCTGGGACACGCGCTTGGGGCGGGACGGGCAGGGCCTCTCGCTGGGGCAGCGGCAGCGGCTCGCGCTCACCCGGATCCTCGCGGGCGACGAGCGGCTGCTGCTGCTCGACGAGCCCACGGCGCATCTGGATGAGGCCTCCGAGCAGCGCGTCCTCGAAGTGCTGAAGCAGCGCGCCCGGCAGGGGACGACCCTCCTCCTGGTCAGCCACCGCGCGCGGACGCTGGCCATCGCGGACGACGTCCTCACGCTCCACTCGCACGCGGCATCCCTGGACACCCTCGCGGAGGCCGCATGAGCCACCATCCCTTGCGCCAGGTGCTGCCGGAACTCGGGCTGCGTCCCCGCACGGTGGGCTTCGCGGTCGCGCTCGGGACGGCCGCGCTCTTCGCCTCGACGGCGCTGGGCGCGTTGTCCGCGTGGCTGATCGCGCGCGCCGCCGAGATGCCGCCGGTGCTCGACCTCACGCTCGCCATCGTCGGCGTGCGGGCCCTGGGGCTTTCTCGCGCGGGCCTCCGCTACGCCCACCGGCTCGTCGCGCACGAACTGGCCCTGGGGGGCGTGGCGCGGCTGAGGGCCAGGCTGGTGGACGCGCTCGCGCGGGGGCCGCTTCCCCGGGTCCTCGGCCTCAAGCGCGGAGACCTCGTCGCGAGGCTCGGCGGTGACGTGGACGCGGTGGGCGAGGCGGTCATCCGCTCGCTCGTGCCCATGGCCATCGCGGCCGGTGTCGGCGTGGGCAGCGTCGCGCTGCTCGCCTTCTTCCTCCCGGCGGCGGCAGGGGCCCTGGCCGTGAGCCTGGCCGTCGCGGGGGGCGTGGCGCCCTGGATGAATGCGCGCGCGCTGGCCCTCGCGGAGAAGGCGTCGTCGGCCACCCGGTCGCATCAGCTGTCCACCGCCCTGGAGCTGCTCGAAGGCGCGGCGGAGTGGAGGGTTTCGGGGCGAGCGCCGGTCTTGCTTGGAGTCCTGCGCGAGGATGACCTTCGTCTGGAGCGCCTCTGCGCGCGGGCCGCTCGCTGGACCGCCGCCGCGACCTTCCTGCTGCATGGCGCGTGGAGCGCGAGCGTAGGGGCGGCGCTCGTCCTCGGCTTCGCGGCGCTCGAACGCGGAGCGCTCTCCCAGGTGAAGCTCTGTGTCGTCGTGCTCGTGCCGCTCGGGGCGTTCGAGGCCCTCCAGTCCATGCCCGCGGCGCTGACCCAGTTGCTGCGCTCGACCGAGGCGGCCCTGCGGCTGCTTCCGTTCCTCGAGACGCCCGAGGCGGAGACTCCGGCCGCCGCGCTTCCATCTCCCGTGCTGGGGGGCCACCTGCGCGCGGAGGGGCTCGCGTGCGGCTGGCCGGGCCGGAGCGCCGCCGTCTCGGGCATCGACCTCACCGTGCTGCGGGGCAGGTCGCTCGCCCTCACCGGGCCCAGCGGGAGCGGGAAGACGACGCTGCTGCTCAGCCTCGCGGGGCACCTCCCTCCGAAGGAGGGGAAGGTGATGCTCGGCGGGGTCCCGCTCGAGGACGTGAGCGAGC
The DNA here is from genome assembly GCF_003668965.1 of Corallococcus sp. AB030. Classification (NCBI taxonomy): domain Bacteria; kingdom Pseudomonadati; phylum Myxococcota; class Myxococcia; order Myxococcales; family Myxococcaceae; genus Corallococcus; species Corallococcus sp. AB030. Next base: position 65,478 of record NZ_RAWQ01000001.1, on the reverse strand, counting down.
AGCGTCGAGTGGAGCTGCTGCACTGCTCGACCGAGGATGCGCACCTCTTCGACACCACCCTGCGAGAGAACCTCCGGGTCGTGCGCGCGACGCTCACCGACGACGAGGCCATCGCGGCGCTGCGCAAGGCGGGCCTGGGGGAATGGTACGCGAGGCAGCCGCGGGGGCTCGACACGCCCCTGGGCCGCGGAGGCGAGGCCATCTCGGGAGGCGAGAGGCGGCGTGTCCTCCTCGCGCGCGCCTGGCTCTCGGAGGCCCCCTGGCTCCTGCTCGATGAGCCCACCGAGCATCTCGATCCGCGCACCGCGGCCCGTGTGATGCGAGACCTCGACGGGATGAAGGCGCACGGGCGCGGCCTGGTGGTCGTCACGCATGACGCGGACGTGGCGCGCGCGCTGGACAGCGTCCACGCACTCGCGCCAGCCTGACGCCCGCGCGTGCCGTGAGGGATTGCCGTGTTCGCGCGCGGCCGCCGGCCCGCCGCGGCCCCTAACCGTGGGCCGCGCCATTCCTGGGGGGCAGGAACTCGCCGTGGAACGTGGGCGGCAGGCCGTGTTCGAAGTGACAGCGCGCCACGGGCCCCGCGTCCAGCCGCTCGGCGTCCAGCACGGCCACGTGGGTGGTGTCCGTCTTCGTGTCGTAGACCTGGGTGAGGACCCAGCCATCGTCCTCGGCCTTCGAGCCGGGGCGGGGCACGAAGACGCCCTCGGAGGGGTACTGGCCCTCGCCCAGCTCGGCGCGTGTCACGCGGCCGGTGGTGACGTCCACGCGCACCATCGCGTCGTACATGCCGCGCCGGGCCGCGCGGGTGGAGTGCGCGCCCATGTAGGCCGCCTGGTACGGCCGGCACTCCACGCTGGGGGCCACGCGGGGGAACTCGCAGCTCAGCTCCATCAGTTGCTCGCTGCGGAACGTGCGGGCCTTCAGGTCGATGATCGCGCGGTGGAACATGCCGTCGGCCTCGATGGACGGGGTGGCGCGCACCAGCTCTCCCAGCCACTGGTTGGAGGCGAAGTCGGGGTAGCGCACGTAGTCCACCACCAGCGTGTCGCCTTCCTCGTACGCGTTGCAGAAGTGCCAGTTGAAGAAGGAGTCGGCGGGGATGCGGATGGGGTGCGCCACGTCGTCGATGGGCACCACCACCACCTCCGCCGCCGCCCCTGGCCGGAAGGAGACGTTGTCCGAGAATGCGCCGATGCGCAGCAGCATCTTCAGCACGTCGATGCGCATGGCCGGCAGGAAGAAGACGAGGTAGCGGTCCGTGGCCATGGAGTCATGGACCATGGTCGCGCCGGGCAGCGGCACGGACCCCAGGTGCCGCGCTCCGGCGCCGTCCGGCAGGGCGTACAGCTCCAGCGTGTTCACCCGGCCGTGGTGCTGGCCGAAATTGTAGAGGGTCTTGCGCGAGTGGACGCGGCGCGGGTGCGCGGAGAACGACTTCATCACCACGCCGTCGAGGTTCGTCTCGCCCAGGCTGGACAGGTCGTCCGGGGACAGCTCCACGGGGAGGTTCGGCTCGTGCAGCGCGTACAGCCGGCCGTTCCACGGCATCACCGCCGTGTTCGCGTTGTTCTTCTGGGGGTTGAGCAGCTTGTTGCGCAGCGGCGTGGGCATGGCGTAGCTGCCGTAGAGGTGCCGACCCGCCTTGCGCTCCGTGACCATGGTGCGCGTGTCCAGGAGCTTCGCCGCGCCCTGGACACCGTCTGGCCCGAAGCGCACGCCCATCACGCCGCCGTCGCCGTCGAACCAGTGCTGGACCGGCAGCCCGTGCACGTCGAACGTCCACGCGCCCGCGCGGAACAGCGTCCCGCGCAGCCCTTCGGGAATCCGTCCTTCCACCCGCAGGGGCTGGAAGTCATGCTGACGGGAGATGTTGCGGAAGGCCCGTTTCCAGGCTGGAAGGGGAGCAGCGGCCGGCGGAGGGAGCGCGGTGGTCATGGCGGGTCCTGGAAGAGCAGGGCGAAGGGTCAGGGCGAGGGCTGGGCGATGACCTGCGGTCCGAGCGCCCGGGCCTGCTCCTCGGCCTCGTCACGGCGAATCCCCACCAGCGTCCACATGCCCCCGCTGAAGTCGATGCATCCGAAGAACATGATGATGGGCTCGCACAGGCCCAGCACCGTGCAGACGATCAGCACCAGCGTGATGAAGGTGCGCCCCATCACCGCCCAGATGAAGAACTGGCGCATGTTCAGGACGGCGGCCTGGTGGGACATGAACGACATGGACACCAGCAGTCCGCCCGCCATGCGCATGAAGAACAGGTTCCCATCCGCCGCCCCGGGCGAGATGCCCATCACCTGGAGGAACAGGCCCGGCACCAGCAGCAGCGTGAAGGCCAGTGGGAACGTGTAGAAGACCCACACGTACATGGACCGGCCCGCGTGGCTCAGCGTGGATAGCTTGGGGAACACCTTCGGGGCGAACAGCATCATGTGGACGGACTCCGGCGGTCAGGCTTGAGGCGGTGACGGCGGCGTAGAGGAAAGCACAGGCGGCACGCATCCCGCACCGGGGGTGCGCGAACCCCTCTCTTGACACAGTGCCTGACTGTCTCGTTCACATGGACAGATTTCCGCGGCCCGCTCTCGCGGCTCAGCCATACAGCTCGGTCAGCGGTCCTGGCGCGATGCGGGTGCTGCCCTCCTGCCCGAAGGTGTTGAAGTCCGCGTCTCCGAACGCGTGGCCGAGCGTGTTGAAGAGGTTGGAGACCTGCCGGTTCCGGGCCGCGTCGTACTTCGGGTACACGACCGTGCGCCCGTCGGTCTTCAGGCCCAGCGCGTTGCCGCCCACCACGAGCTTCGGCCACTCACGCGAGGTGGAGTGGTGCTGCTCGCCGTTGTCGGACATGAAGACGATCGCCGTGTGATCCAGCATCGAGCCGCTCGCGCCGACCTCGGGCGTGGCGGCCAGCGTCCTCGCCAGGTTCGCTACCAGCTGCACGTGGCGGCGGGTGACCTCGGCGACGCGCTCCCAGTTCTGCCCCGCATCCAGGCCGTGCTGCAAGCTGTGTCGCGGGACGTCGCTCACGTCCGGGCCGTAGGCCACGTCGAAGCCCGAGGTGCCCGTCGCCAGCACGACCGTGTTCGTCAGCCCCCCCAGGAGGGCCGCCGTGGCGATCTGGAACTGCGCCTCGAACCACTTCAGCGAGTCGGGCGGTGAGCCCGCGCCGGTGAGGAGCGGGTTGTCCTTCGGCGCCAGCGGCAGGAAGGGCCGCACGCGGTCCGCCATGCCCGCGAGCTGATCCTCCCGCGTGCGCAGCGACTCGAGCGAGGAGAGGTAGCGCTCCAGTTTCAGCCGCTCGTTGGAGTTGCCCTTGAACTCCGCCAGCGCCTTGCGCGAGTCGGCCAGCGCGAAGTCGAAGAGCATCTTGCGATCGCGCCCATTCGTCGAGCCGCCGAGCAGCGAGCCGAAGGTGCTGTCGAACGCGAGCGACGGGTTGACGATGATGCCCGCGGGCTTGCGGGGTCCGAGCGCGCAGGTTTCGTACACGATCGACACGCGCGCGGAGCTGGTGCCCAGGCGCAGCACGTCGAACGGTGCACCCCGGCGCAGGCGAGGTGCGATCACCGCGTCGAAGGTCGCGCCCGCGCCGTTCACCGCGCAGCTCAGCCCTCCCGTCCCGCTGGAGTGCCCGCCGCCCGCGATGAGGTTCGAGAGCCCCAGCAGCACGGCGGAGCGGTTCACCAGGTCGAGGTTGCCGGAAGACGCCGCCAGCGGCCCGAGGCTGATCGCGCTGGCGAGATTGTCGCCCTCACGCACCAGCGGCGTGTCCTTGTACGCGTCCCAGAAGAGGCGGTCGGAGGTGTTGGCGCGTCCCCCCAGCGCCGCGCGGGTGCCCGTGCTCAGGAGCGCGCGGGGGTAGACGCCATTGCACTCGAGGACCAGCACCACGCGCGCCGGCAACGCCGACGACTGGGCGTAGACGTCGTGGAAGTAGGGCGCGAAGAGGCCGGCGGCCATGCCCTTCAGGACGGTTCGTCGCGAGAACATGGCAGTCACTCTCCAGCCTGCGGCACACGCCGCGTCTTCCAGGTGTCGCTTGTCATCAGCGTGGTCAGCATCTTGGAGAACGAGCCGTTGTTCTGATCATACGCCTGCTCCATCTGCGTCAGCGTGCAGGCGTCGCTCACGTTCTCCGGGCGTCCCATGAAGTAGCGGAAGGCCTGTCGCACGAAGCAGCGTTTCACGTGCCGCGAGGTCGCCAGGCGCTCGCTCAACTCCACCGCGTCGCGCACCGGACCGTCCAGCGCGGGGTCCGGCATCGACGTGAGCGTCGAGCTTCCGTCCGGCGGGGTCCAGCCTCCGCTGGGCGAGTGATCCCGCGCGCGCAGGAAGCCCGCGTGGTTGTAGATCTCGAAGGGCAGGCCGAGCGGTTCCATCAGACGGTGACAGCCCTGACACTGCGATCCGGCGGTCGCCTCCTGCAGGCGGCGGCGCGCGTTCTTGTCGGCGGCGTGCGCGCCGACCTGGGCTGCCACCTGCACGCTGCTGAGCGGTGGGACGAAGCCGCACAGGAGGTTCTCGCGCACCCACTTGCCGCGGTGGACGATGGAGGGATCGTCCTCGAAGTTGCCGCCGTGCGCGGCCAGCCACACCGGGTGGGTCAGCACCCCCGCGCGCTCCGTGGCAGGCAGCGTCTTCCAGCGGCCCGCGACGGTCGCCGGGAGGATCTCGCTGACGTTGTAGGGGTGCGAGAGGCCCTTATGCGAGTCGTATGCCGCGTTCTGCATGGACGGCACGTAGAAGGTGCGCGTGGTGAGCAGGTTCGCCAGCACGTTCTGATCCTCGACCACCACCCGCGCGATCAGATCGTCGAACTGCTGGATGAAGGTCGGCTCCAGCGGATGGAAGTTGGTGAGCAGGTTGTCGTACGAGACCGAGCTGATGTAGCCGAGCCCCTCGAGCTCGAAGCGCGAGGTCGCCGCCGGGGACTCCTTGAACACCGCGGACACGTGCCCGTAGCCGAGCCACTCGCGGAAGAAGCCCGCGACGCCGTCACCCAGCCAGTACTGCCCGCGCTTGGAGCGCTGCTCCTCGTTGTAGTCCTGCACCAGATCGAAGCGCGGTGTCCCGTTCTGGTTGGCGTCGACGCCGCCCAGGTGCTTCTTGAGCAGGGCGGTGGTCGTCGCATCCTGCGTGAGCGAGCCATCCTTCGCGGCAATGGCCACGTCCGCCAGATGCCCCTCGAGGGGCGCGGAGTAGTACGGCCACACGAAGCTCGGCGTGGCCGAGGGCGCGCGCCCTGCCAGCGCGTAGGCCAGCTGCGAGCCCAGCTCGAGGCTGGTCAGTTCCACGCGACCGTCGGCCGGATCGCCGCCCATCTCGCGGCGGAACATGGCGCCGGTCATCATCCACGCGGCGTTGGAGATCCGCGAGATGGAGTCCGCGCGGGTCTGCGGGGAGTAGCTCGGTTCCTGCGCGATGACCGAGGTCGCGAAGGCGGTGATGCGGGTGAGCTCATCCTCGGTGGGCGGGCGGAAGAAGACGCCGAACTCGAGCATCTGGCCGAGGTGGAAGCGCTTGCAGGTGTCGCTCGGGTTCGCGTCGTTGAACATGCAGCTGAAGCGGCTGTTGGTGAAGACACGCTCCATCCGGTTGCCGTCCGGGTAGTTCATCGTCCACGGCGAGGCGGCCGCGCCGACCACCGGCAGGAAGAGCTCCACCGTGGCCTCGTCCAGCGTCTCGTCCGTGGCCCAGGAGCTGTACTGCTCGATGGCGCTGGGATCGAGCGGGTTGTCGTAGAAGCTGAACCCGGTCCAGCTGCGCTCGACCGAACCACCGACGTTGCGGGTGAACTCGCGCCGGTTCATGCGGCGGATGCGCGTCGGCGCATCCGAGCGCACGCCGTCGGTGCAGGTGAAGAGCGTGGACTGTTCGAGCAGGTTGGGCTCGGGCACGACGGTCACGGGCGGCCCGTCCGTGCCACTGCAGAGGGGCATCCCCTCCTTGATCCAGGTCTCGAGCGCGGTGCGCTCGGCCGAGCTCGCGCGCTCATGCGGGGCTGGCGGCATCGGAGACGCGTCGTCGCGCATGCGGCTGAGCGCGCGCTGGGCGTTGCTGAGCTTCCCATCCATCGCCGAGCTCACCCGCATGTCGTGCAGGGTGCGCAGCGGCATCGTCGCCCCCTGGGTCGGCAGCGCGCCGTGACAGCTGGCGCAGCGATGGGTGAGCACCGACTGCACCACGCACGCGGCGTCCACGTTCGCCCCGGCATCCCCGGGCCCATCGGGATCCCCTGGGTTGTTGGGGCCTCCGTCGTTGGTGTTTGACCCGATGTTGCCCTTGCACGCAACGAGGCACAACAGTCCGGCCAGCAGGAGGACGCGGTTCATCCGGCCAGTCTGGCACGGACGGCGGGTGAACTAGCAAGCGGGTTCCGCCAAACGGGCTCAGCCGGGACTGGCTCCCATCCTGATCAGGAGGCTGCCTGAATGCGGCGTTGCGGTGGCGGAGAGCTTCTTCGCCACGCTGAAGGTAGAGCTCGTCTACGTCACCCGCTTCAAGACGCGCGAGCAGGCCCGGGGCGCACTCTTCGAATACATTGAGGTATTCTACAACCGGAAGCGGCGCCACTCCGCCCTGGGCTACCTCAGCCACGTCGAGTTCGAGCGAGTGGCCACGACGAGTAGGCTGGCAGCGTAACCAACCTGTCTACGGAACCGGGTCACGCCCATCCACAGCGCAAGAAGAACGAAGGCCCCTACCGCACGGTAGATTTGAGGACGCATCCCAGGACTCAAGGAAAGACCCTCGTGGCCTGACGGGCCCCCGAGTCGGATCAAGGCGCTGCCCGTCCGCCGATCTCCGGGAACCGTTCATAGGCTCGCTGGAGCGCGTCCAGGTGGGCGAGGTTGTCCAGGTCGAGGGGCGCGTCGGTGAGCTGCACGACCCACCCGCCCGACTCCGTGCGACGTGCTCGTGAGAGAAGGTCGGCGTCGCGGGTCGGGTCCGGAAACCCGATGATCTTCGCGGCAGCGGCCGACCAGTAGTTCAGCCAACCGAGGCGATGCGGGATCTCTGGCGCGCGGATCTTCTCAGGCAGCTTGAGTGCTGGCAGCCCTCGGGGCGGAATCCCTGGCTTGTGGACCGGATCTCGTGTTTGCCGTGCGATCTCGACACCCGAGCTAGACGGCGTCGCATGCCCCCAAAACGCGCGGGCCCCCTCTGCCACGCCTACGAGAACATCCGCTGCGGCTGCGATGACGGCCTCGTCCAGTGGTAGCTCTGCATGGACGTCGAGTAACGGCTGCCGGCCCGGTGCCCGGCGCGCGGGAGTTTGCAATCCATAAATCGTGACGGGGTAGCTCTCGTCACCGTTGCACACCAGCGGAAAGCTCCCATCTTTCGTTCCTTCGGTGAGCCACGCGTCGCGCTGCGGCAATGAGATGAGGCGTCCGTCGTCGGCAACTCTCCACTCCAGGCGCATTCCGGGGATCGTACGTTCCATCCCGTGGACGACAGCGAGTGTGCGACCGTCTTTAATGTTGAGAGCGGGCGCGTAGACAATGACGTCGAGGGTGCTTTGGGTGGTCATCGCTTGCACCCCGTGACAACGATTTCCAGTTCGGGCGCCGCGCGCTCCAGCGCTGTTTTGTGTGCGGTGCTGCTCACGCCAACGACGAAGCCATATCCACAAGACTCTGCAATGTCTTGCTCTTCCCGCATCTTGGTCGCCTGTTCGCCGATCACCTGACGTCGGAGAAAGTCAGTGTACGTGTCGAATTGATGGGTCTTGATCTCCCACAGCTTGCGCACGCCGACTTGCAACGCATCGAAGCGCACACCGCCAACAAGCACATCCATTCCGGGATAACGGTTGGGTGGGAACTTGTCGGCACATTCATTATGCGGGTCATCCTCGCCAGCGTGTGGCACTGGAACAGGATCGCAACTGGCGCGTCCCGTCCGGTCCACGGGCACGGGCGGCACTGGGGGCTGCCGGTCCTGCCCCGCTGGCTCGGGCTTCAGCTTGGCCTTGCGTGGGGCTTCCGCTTCCCGGGAAGCCACCTTCGTTCCTCGCGAGGTCCCTGCTTCCTCGGGGTAGGCGTGGCGGAGTTCATATGCATCCAGCGCTTCGTTGATGGCGACGCCGACCACCACCACGCCAAGTACGATCACGGCTCCCACGGCAATCTCAGGAGCCGCCAGTACGCAGAACCCGATTCCCACGGCAGCGGCGTCAGCGGAGGCGACCGTGCATCTTCCCGTGGTGTCGTGGAACTCGAGCCGGTCATGGTCAAGGGTTTGATAGCACCGCTCCACCAGAACCGGCCAAGGTTGGGACGCCTCGCGGACCACGCACCGTCCGCCGTCCGTCCACGGCAGGGTCGCTGCTCGCTGGAGGTTGGCGAGCTTTGGGTTCCGGGGCGCGTGCTCTTTGTGACTCGGTGCCGACGTGGCGCAAGCCGAGAGGAAGATCAGGAGCGCGGCGCAGGCGCGGAGTCGCATGGTCACGTCCGTTCAGTCGAGCCAGCGGTCATTTCGTTGCTTCAATAGCGCGTTATTTCGTGACCGACGAACCCCGAGAGCTAAACGAGCCGGAGGCCGCCCGGCCCGCGTTCAGCCCCGGCGTAGCGCTCAGCGTCGCGCGTGCCGGGCCTCGGCCGCTTTGAGGACGTGCTCCTTGAGCAGGTAGCCGAAGCCCGCGTTGCGCAGCCGGACGATGAGCTCGTCCCGGGTCGTCTTGAGATGCTCGGCGGTGCGCTCCAGGCTCCAGCCCCCCTGCGCGAGCTGCTTGAGCAGATAGGCCCGGCGCGTCTGCGCCGCCGAGAGCCGGTAGGTCTTGAGGTACTCGACCGTGCCGTCGCCGCGCAGGATGGCCTCGCCCATGTGGTTCTCCTCCGAGGGCGACAAGCCCGTGATGAAGCGCTGGAGGTGGAAGGGCCCCGCCTCGTAGAGGGGGGAGGTGAGCACCTCGGCGCCGATGATGCCCTCGGCCATGAAGCCCATGAAGTCCGCCCAGTCCGCGCGCATGCGCTCGATGGCGGCCCTCAGGTCCTTCATCGAGTTCACGCTCGCGTCCTCCACGCCTGTCCCCAGCACGGGCACATCGCCCAGGAAGCCGTACTGCACGAGCAGATCCCCGTAGAAGTCCTCGAGCAGGGCCCGGTGCAGGGCGCGGTAGTCCTCGGGGTGCGAGACGATGGCGCAGGAGAGCAGCGCGTCCGCCTGGAAGATGAGCACGCCCACCTGGCGCTCGTGCAGCTCGAAGATGCGCAGCGCCTCCGCGAAGGCCGCGCTGGCCCAACCCGAGGAGCTCCACTCGCTCCGGGGATTGAGCCCCTGGGAGAGCGCCTCCTGGGAGTACTCGCTCCATGCCACCTGCGGCCCGCCGAAATACAGCGCGAGAAAGCCCTCCATCGTCAGGTGCATGGGCAACAGCCGCAGCCGGTTCTTGTCCTCGCGGTGCACCATGCGGTGCAGCACCCGCGTCGAGGAGAAGGGCCCGCGCTTGATGCTCTTGCCCTCCTTGGCCTCCGGCTTGCGCAGCCGGGTCTCGGAGGTCACCGCCGCGCCCTTGTCGTCCCAGTCCACCACCAGGCCATGGGGGACGTAGGACACGTAATGGAGCCCGGGCTCCATCAACCCGCCCTGGAGCGACACGACGCTCACGTCCTCGTCGTAGCTCCTGCGGGTGATGCGCAGGTCTCCGGGGATGTCATCGCGCAGCACGGGCACCAGGCGGATGCTCCCCCAGACCTGCGAGGGCGCGAGCCGCAGCCCCGTGAGCGGCAGCCGCCGCACCGCGCTCTTGTCTCCCTCCTTCATGCCACCTCCTCGTCGAGCGACTCTTCCGGGAGCTCGGAGCGGGTCTGCGGGGGCTCGGTTCCGGCGTGGCCTCGGGGCGAGTGCTCGAGCATCCGCCGCACGCGCGCCGCCAGGTAGTCCTCGAGTTCCGCCAGGGGAGAGGCCCCCTCGGCGAAGCGCGCGAAGCCGAGCACCGTGGGCAGGTCTTCCGCGTCCCTCACGCCCACGGTGGGCACGTGCGTCCCGATCCCCCGGGGCGCGTAGAGCTCCGAGGCGAACACGGGGTTGGCGTGGATGATGGTGGTGCGGCGGGCGGGATCCAGCTTCGTGCGAAACAGGCGGGTGACCTCGGCCACGGCGTTCGGGGGATCATTGTCGTAGCCATCCGACACGACGACCACCAGCTCGGGCATCCAATCCAGCGCGTCCAGCAGTGGGGTGGCGAGGTCCGTCTGCCCCCGGGCGCGCGAGAGCAGGGGGTGCTCGGGAGGATGCATCCAGAAAGCGCGGTATTCGCGCGCCGTGGCGGCCAGCAGGTAGTGCGCCGCGAGCGCCACACCGAGGGGCCGGCGGCGCTTCTCGCTCGAGCCCGAGGCGGAGTAGCTGTTGTCCAGCACGGCCGCCACCCGGCCCAGGGGCACCGAGGCCCGGCGCAGGCTGTTCACCGCAGCCTGCTCGAGCGCGGTGTGCAGCTCCGCCAGCCGCTCCCGTCGCACCACCAGCGGAAGGGAGAGCACGTAGAGCGCCAGCCGGGTGAGCGGTGTGCGCCCCAGGTCGAGGACGATGGCCCCTTGGGCGCGCGTGGCCGAGCCCTGCAAGCGCAGCCTCTCGGCGGCGGTGAGGCGCGGCTCGATCTTCCGCAGGAAGACGTCTCGGGGGAGCTGGTGCTTCGCGGCGAGCCCCTCGGCGACGGTGTAGGGCAGCTCGAAGAGGGCGGAGGCGTCGTAGTGGGCCTTGCGGAACGTCTCCAGCAGCGGAGCCTGGAACACGCGCTTTCGCCAGCCGTGGAAGAGAAAGGGGTTGAGCTCTCCGGGCAGCTTGAGGTGGGTGTGCGCCACGGCGGCGCGCAGCTTGGAGCGGTACTTCACCGCGTCGAAGTGCAGGTCCGCGCGCCCCTTCAGGAACTCGCGCACGATGGCGCGGGAGCGGCGGTTGTTGATGCGCCGCTCGCGGAGCACGTCCAGCACCCGGTAGGCCCGCTGGGGCGGCAGCGCCCGGAGCGCCGCCGCGATGAGCGCGCCCTCCTCGTGCCGGTCCGCGGACGGGGTCTGCTTTCCGCTCGCCAGCAGGTTGAGGATGATCTGCGCCTGGTTGAAGTGGTTGATGCCCGCGGCCAGGGTGCGCGTGTAGAGGCGGCGGTAGTTGCCGAGGATGTAGGCGTGCAGGAACTCGATGGACACCGCCTGCCCGCGCCCGTCGTTGTAGAACTCGCGCTGCCCGGTGCACGAGAAGCACGCGTTGACGAACATGACCAGGTCCTCACGGGCGACCTGCTCGGCACGTGCTCCCACGCTGTCCATCGAAGGTTCACCCTTCCTGAGGCGGGAGCGCCGCTCGGGGAGGGCGGACACGATTGGCTAGTCAAGCTCCAAAGGCCCGGTTCGGAAATCGCATCACAGTCCCGCGAGCGGCGCCCCTCACCGTAGCATGACGCGGCAGACTCCGCGGACTGACACGCGCGGGAGCCGGGTGGAGGGGGCGTTCAGCCGCGAATGCGCTTGCCGAATGGAGCGAACGCGACCATTCCGAGCTTGAGGTGCTGCAGCGCGAACGGAATGCCGATGATCGTCAGCGCCAGGCTGACGCCGATGACGACGTTGGTGAGGAAGATCCAGATTCCAGCGAAGAGTGCCCAGACGATGTTGAGCCCGAAGCTCATCGCGCCTGCGCTGGGAAGATCCTCGATGTCCTTGCCGAAGGGCATCAGCGCGAGGCCGGCCATCTTGAAGCACTGCACGCCGAACGGGATGCCGACGAGGGTGAGGCAGAGCACCAGTCCACCCAACAGGTACTCGAGGCAGAGCACCAGCCCTCCGCCGAAAATGATCCACACCAGGTTCAGAAGCAGGTTCATGATCGGCTTATACGTTGGAGTCGTCAGTCGATGACATGAGCCTGCCTGAATTTCGCCAGGCCTCGATTTCAGGAGCCGCGCGCGCTGCTATCGCTTGAGCCAGGGCGCGGGGTGTTTGTCCATCCCCGAGCCCCGTCGTGGAGGCGTCCCGCCAACCGGCGCCTACTCCTCCGCGGCCTCCTGCGGCTCCTGGAAGTCCACGTCGAAGTTGACGCGCTGGCCGGGCTCGATGGTGAAGGTCTTCTGCCAGTGCGACGGGCCCACGGTGACGTTGAGGCGGTGGTAGCCCTCGTAGACGTCCAGCTCTTCCACCGGGACGACGCCCACGGGCTTGCCGTCCACGGAGACGTTGGCGCCTGCCGGGCCGCGCACGTTGATGAAGGCCTTGTTGAGGAAGAACTGATACGCCGACCGGCCCGTGGGGGCCACCGTCACGGTGCGCGACACGGAGATTCCGAGCGCGCCGTTGGTGAAGGTCAGCAGGTGCTTGCCCGGCGGCAGCGACGCGGACAGCGGCGTGCGGCCCAGCAGCGCGTTGTTGAGCGTGACCTCCACGCGGGGTTCCACGGTGAGGTCCAGGATGCCCATCACGGGGCCCGCGTCCACACCGGCGTCCACGCCCGCGTCCTCGATGCCCGCGTCGAAGGGCTCGGCCACGACGATGGGCAGACCCGCGTCGAACGTCTCCACCGTCATCGTGCCCTGGAGCTGGCGCTGGACGATCACCGCGCCCGCGCCGAGCGTCAGCACCAGACCGCCCACCACGAACGGCACCCAGGAGCGTGACGGCTTCTGCGTGGCCACCGTCTGCGCCGTGGGGCTCGCCGCTCCACCGAAGATGGGGCCCGCGGGCCGCGTCTCCGTGGATGCAGTCGGAGCAGGGGAGGGCGTTACGGGCTGTGCCGTGGCCTGGCTCGCGGTGCTCGGGGCCGCGCTCTGCACCGGGGCCGCGACAGGAGGGCTCCTCGGCGCCTGCACGGGCGCCGGGGCCACCGTCGCCACGGGCTGCGCGGGGGCGGAAGCCTGAGGCGCGGCGGCCACTGCCTGCACGGGCGCGGGCTTGCTGCTCTCCGCCGAGGAGAACTCCGGCACCTTGCTCTTCACGGGCTCCGCGAGCCCCGCGCCGTTCGCGATGATCTCCGCGATCTGCGGCGTCGGCATGCCCGCCTTCGCCAGTGCCTCCGCGATGCCCTTCTCAATCGTCGCCCGCCGCGCCGCGCGAGCCTCGGTCTCCGGCGGGAACAGCTTCGCCAGGTGCTCCGCGAACTCCTCGTGCGTCGGCAGCTTGCCAATCGCATCCACCAGCGCCTCGCGGAACGCGAGTGCCGACGAGTAGCGCTCCAACGCCCGCTTCGTCGTCGCACGGCGCACGACGGCATCCAGCTTCAGCGGCACGTCCGCCGGCATCGGGGGCAGGGCGCGGTTGAGCACCGCCTTGTCCGGATCCGCCGACTCCTTGAACGGCATCTTCCCTGTGAGGCACTCGTGCAGCGTGAGGCCCAGCAGGAACACGTCCGACTGCACGTTGACCGCTTCACGCCCGCCCAACAGCTGCTCCGGAGACGTGTACGCGCGGCGGTTCTTCACGCGCTTGCCACCGCGCTCACGCGGCGCCACGGACAGCGCGCCGTAGCCCGTCACCTTCGTGTAGCCGCTGAAGGACACCATCAGCGTCTCGGGCCGGATGTCTCCGTGCACCAGCGGCGAACCGTCGTCGTTGCCCGCCACGTGCGCGTAGTGCAGCCCCATGGCCGCGTCCGCCACCACCAGCGCCGCGAAGCCCGGCGTCATGCGCGGGTTCGCTTCCAGCACGCGCCGCAGCGGCTCACCGTCCGCGAACTCGGTGACGCGCGCCAGGCCTCCGTCCAGCTTCTCCAGGCCGTGCACGCGCAGGATGTTCGGGTGCTCGAAGACGATGGCGCGGTTCGTCTCGCGCTCCAGGCGCGCCACCAGCTCCGGGTTCTGCGCGATTTCAGGCGGTGCCCAGATGAGCACCACGGGGCGGGGCGTGGCGCCTTCCTCAATCGACAGTCCGAGGAAGGCACGCGAGCCCTCTCCGGCAAGGAGGGGGCCGAGTGACTGATAGCGAGGCGAACTCATGGGAACGGCATGCTAGTGCCCTTCCCGTCGATCCTGGAATCCCCGGGTCGCGCCTAGATTCGCTGCCCGGCGAAAGGCAGCGTCAGGTGGTAGCCGTAACGCCCGCGCCGCACGAGCAACAGCACGCTACGTCCCCGTCGCGCTGTCAGCAGGGCTTCACGGAAAGTGTCACCCGTGGGGACAGGCTGATTGTTCATCCGCAACAGCACGTCCCCCGGCTCCAGGCCAATCTCCGAGGCAGCCGACCCCTGCCGCACGGACGCAATCGCCATCCCGCCCTTGCTCTCCTTCACTCGGAGTCCCAGCTTCTCCCACGCCAGGTTCTCAAGCAGGCGAGCGGGAAATTCGACCGGCGTCACCTGCACCGTGCGGTTGCCGCCTGCTCGGAAGAGCACCAAGGGGAAGACCGAGCGGGCAGGGTAGCCGCGCACGCGCGAGTCGAAATCCTCCGCGTCCTGGATGCGCGAACCGCCCAGCTCCGCGACCACGTCTCCGCGCTGCACACCGGCCTGCGCGGCGGGGCTGTCCGGATCCACGTTCGTCACGATGACGCCGTACGTGCGGTCCCATCCGAGCCGCGCGGCCACCTGCGAGGGGAGATCCGCCGTGTCCATGCCCACCCACGCGGGGCGCACCTTCCCGAAGCGCGTGAGCTCCTCCACGATGCGCCGCACCTTGTCCGCGGGGATGGCGAAGCCGATGCCTTGCCCGTTGGCGTAGATGGCCGTGTTGATGCCGATGATCTCCCCGTCCACGTTGAGCAGCGGCCCGCCGGAGTTGCCCGGGTTGATGGCCGCGTCCGTCTGGAGGAAGTCGTTGTAGACGCGGTCGTCCGCACGGAAGGTGCGGCCCGTGGCGGACACCACGCCCGCGGTCACCGTCTTGCTCAGGCCGAACGGGCTGCCGATGGCGACCACCGTCTCGCCAATCATCAAGTCACTGCTGGTGCCCAGCTTCGCGGTGGGCAGGGGCTCCTTCGCGTTGACCTTGAGGACCGCCAGGTCGTTGTTCGCGTCACTGCCCACCACCTCCGCGTCGAAGGTGCGCCCGTCCGCGAGCACCACGTGGATGGCGGAGGCGCCTCGGATGACGTGATCGTTGGTGACGATGATGCCGGACGGGTCGATGATGGCGCCGCTGCCCAGGCCGGTGATTCGCTGGCGCGTCTCCGGCTGCGCCATCCCCTGGCCGAAGAACTCCTCCAGCGGCGAGCGGGGCCGGCCCCGGAAGCGCGACTCCACCTCCTGTTCGGTGCCGATGTAGACGACCGCCGGGGAGACCTTCTGTACGACCTCCACCACGTCGCTGCGGCGCCGGGACAGGTCCGCGTGCGCCGGGAGCGCCAGCACGAGCCCCCACAGCAAGAGCCCCCACCGGATGTGTGCTGCCCTCATGCCTTCCTCCGTACGTCGCCGGGATTTGTCTCCCGGAAGACAGTCTGAATGTCGGGAAGGCCTCAGCCATTCCCTGGGTGTCTGGAAGCGGCGTCCCGCTCTTCATAGACCAGATGGTGCGGCCGTGATCGAACGCACTTTCAGGCAGAACGTCCTTGCCCTGGGCCGATTGCGGCGTTGGGGGAGCAAGGGCAGCCCTGGGAGTCCCGGCGCGGCGTGTTGCTGGCTGCCCGCGGGGGCCTTGGGAGCGGTTGCGCATGAGTCTCGTCCTGGTCGCGGATGACGAACCCGCGGTGCTGGAAGTCCTGAGCCAGGTGATTGAGGACCTGGGGCATGACGTGGTGCGCGCGCGCGATGGCGAGGAGGCCCTGGCGCTCGCGAGAATCCACCGGCCGCGGCTGGTGGTGACGGACCACATGATGCCGCGCATGAGCGGCATGGAGCTGTGCAGCCGGCTGAAGCAGGAGCCGGGCCTGCGCGAGGTGCCCATCATCCTCCTGAGCGCCGTGCTCCAGCAGGGCTCGCCGGATGCGTCCGCGTTCCTCAACAAGCCCTTTGAAATCACCGACTTCGAGGCGCTGGTCCACGACGTGCTGGAGAAGGCCCCCGCCGTGCCCCCGGGGCCCGCCACGCCCGTGGAGGCGCTGAGCCGGTGGGTGGCGCAGTCGCTCCAGGGCCCGCTGGAGGCCGCGAGGGATCAGCTGCGCACGCTTCGTGACTTGCCCCCACCGGGCAAGGGCGCGGTGGAGGCGCTGGGCGCGCAGCTCCAGTCGCTGGAGCGGATGGGACGCTACCTCCAGGACGCCGCCCGTCTGAGTTCGGGCAGCGTGACGTTGCGGCCGGTGGAGGGAGATCTGCGCCAGCCCCTGGAGGCCTCCGTCGCGCGGTGCCGCACCACGGGGCCGGGCGTGCCGGTGGAGGTGACGGTGCCCCCGGAGGCGGTGGGCCTGCGCTTCGACCCGGAGCGTCTGGAGCAGGTGTTCGACGTGCTCCTGTCGAACGCGGCCCGGCAGGGCGGGGTGCGCGTGGAGCTGAAGGCGTCCCCGGAGCAGGTGCTGGTGCGCGTGAGCGACCCGGGGCCGGGCATCCCCGAAGCGGAGCTGCCCCGGCTGTTCCAGCCCTTCCCGGAGGGCCCCGTGCGGGGCGAAGCGCTGGGGCTCTACGTGGCCTCGGAGCTGGCGAAGCTGCACGGCGGCGCGCTCTCCGCCGAGTCGCGCCCCGGACAGGGCGCGACGTTCAGCGTGTCGCTGCCGCGCGTGGCCTGACGCCTCAGGCCTTCTGCGACTTCAGCATCCAGCCGATCATCTTGTAGAGCAGGCGGGCGCCCACGTTGGCGTCCCACTCGCTGCCCTCCGGGTCGGGGGCCACTTCGGTGAGGTCGAAGCCGACGATGGTTCGGCCCGAGCGCACGACGCCCGCGACGAGCGCGGTGGCCTCCGGGAAGGACAGGCCGCCGGGGACGGGCGTGCCGGTGTTCGGGCACAGCACGGGGTCCAGGCCGTCGATGTCGAAGGACAGGTAGACCTGCTGCGGCAGCTTGTCGACGATTTGCTTCACCTGCTGGTTCCAGGGCAGGCCGTCGAAGCGGTTCTGCTGGAGGACGGCGTCGTAGAAGGCGTGGATGCGGCCGCCGGAGTTCTCGATGTAGCGGTGCTCGTTCTCGCTCATGTCGCGCAGGCCCACCTGGACCAGCGTCTTCACGCCCGGGATGCGCTCGCACACGTTGTAGAAGATGGACGCGTGCGACCAGGTGAAGCCCTCGTACGCGACACGCAGGTCGGCGTGCGCGTCCAGGTGCAGCACGCCCATGCCGGGGTACTTCTCCGCGTGGGCCTGGACGATGCCGAAGGAGATGGCGTGATCGCCACCCACGGCGGCCACGAGCTTGCCCTGCTCAATCCACTGCTTCGCGGTCCGGTAGACGTGGTCGTTGAGCTTCTCGCTGAAGCCGTTCACGTCCTTGGCGGCGGAGAGCAGCTCTTCCTCGCCGGAGTCGATGCCGCCCGCTTCGATGACGAGCAGGGCACGCTCCTTGGCGCGCTCGTTCCACGTGTGCAGTTCGGCGGGGGCCTCCAGCATGGCGATGCCGCGCTCGTAGGGCCGGCCGGTCTCCACGTCGAACAGGTCCACCTGCTTGCTGGCCTCCAGCAGGGCGGCGGGGCCGTCGGACGTGCCGCCGCCGTAGCTGGTGGTGGCCTCGAAGGGCACGGGGATGACGACGACGTGGGCCTCGTCGGGAGAGTGGGGGAGGCCGAAGATGCCGGAGCCCGGCTGCGCGGCGGCGGCGGGGTCGAAGTGGGTAGCCATGGCGGCGCAGGATACGGTTCCGCTCCCGGGGCGCAATGGCTTCGGTGGCGCCTGGCCGCCCTCAGAGAGGAAAGGCCTTCATGAACTTGCGCGCATGCTCCGAGTTGGGCCCCTGGATTCCCAACCGCAGGTAGAGGTCGTACTCCTTCCGCGCCTCCTTCACCCGTCCCAGGTTCTCGTAGGTGTTGGCCAGCGCGAACCGGCACGCACCGCTGTCCGGCTCCGCCTCCACGCAATCGCGGAACGACGAGAGGGCGTCCGTGGGCCGCCCCAGTTCGAGGAAGGCCCTGCCCTTGGAATAGGCCGCGTCTGCTTCATCGGAGCGCGAGCGCTTGCGCTGCTCTCCCGAGCCCATGATCCACGTCAGCAGCAGCACGCCGAGCAATGCACCCGCTCCCATGATGAGGCCGTTGCGCCAGCGGTGAAGCCAGCGGGCCCTGGCCGGGACTTCAGGAGACACGGGGGCAGGATTCTCCTCGGGCGCGTCTTGGGGAAACCGGGGCAGGCTTGGGGGAACCAGCTCCGCGGGGAGCACGGGCCACTCGTGCATCGCGGACGACGGCGGGGTGGACTCGGCGTCCACGATGGCGCGACTGGCCAGCAGCCGTTCGTCGCGCCAGGTCTGGAGCTGCCGGAGGAAGGTCTCTGGAATGGAGACGGGCCGGTGCTGGGCGGCCAGCTGTTCCTGGAAGCACCACGCCATGAACAGCTTGCGGGCATGGGTGGGGAGGCGCGGCGCGTGGGTGCCCAGCCAATCCGACAGGGATTGTTGCAGCGCCTCCGCGCTCCGGTATCGCTCGTCCGAAGAGGGCATGAGGGCCCGCTTCAGGATGGAGAGCAGGTCCTCATCCAGGCCCGGGTTGAGGCTGCGCGCTGGCGTGTGCCGGCCCTCCGTGGCGCGCTGGAAGATCTCCAGCTCATTGCCGGTGATGGGCCGCTCGCCACAGAGCAGTTCGAACAGGACGACGCCCACCGCGTAGACATCCGCGCGAGCGTCCGCGGGCCACTGCTTGAGCTGCTCCGGTGCCAGGTAGGAGTACTTGCCCTTGACGACCCCGACCTCCGTCTCCGGCCGACCCGCGAGCCGCGCCTTGGCGATGCCGAAGTCGGAGACCTTCACCTCGCCCTCGTAGCTCACGAGGACGTTGTCGGGAGAGATGTCCCGGTGCACGAGCCCCAGGGGCTCGCCCTGTTCGTCCGTGCGGGTGTGGGCATGGTGCAGGCCCCGGCACAGCTCGATGACGGTGCTGACCGCGAGCGGCGCGGGCATCCAGGGCAGGCCCCTGGCCTTGAGTTGCTTGAGCACGCGGGACAGCGGCTGGCCGTCCACGAACTCCATGGCCAGGAAGTACTCGCCCTCCACCTGCCCGAAGTCGAAGACCTGGACGATGTTCCCGTGGTTGAGCCCCACGGAGATGCGCGCCTCGTTGAGGAACATCTCGACGAAGGCGGGGTTGTCCGCGTACTCGCCCAGGACGCGCTTGATGACGACGGTCTTGGTGATGCCCGGGCCCGCCGTGTATTTCCCCCGGTAGACCATGGCCATTCCCCCGGCGCCCAGGCGCTCCAGGAGCTCGTAACGGCCAAAGGGGAGAGGCTGCGTCGCGCTCACCCGGGTCAGGGTAGCAAAGGGAGACGAAGGCCGGAAACTCCGGCATCCCCAGCAGTCCAGGTCTCAACGTGACGGAAAGGACACACATGGCAACCCGGAAGAAGACAGTGGTGAAGCGCAAGAGCGGGCTCACGGTGGACGACGTGCGCGAAATGGCGCTGGCGCTGCCTTCGACGGAGGAGCGCCCCTCCTACGGAACGCCCGGGTTCCGGGTGAGCGACAAGCTCTTCGCGCGGGTGCTGGATGACGACTCCATCGTCATCAAGGTGGACTTCGACCACCGCGAGGCCCTGCTGGATTCCAAACCAGACATGTTCAAGGTGACGCCGCACTACCAGGACTGGCCCATGGTCATCGTGCGTCTGAAGACCGTGAATCGGCGCCTGCTCCAGGCCCTGCTCAAGGAGGCCTGGCGCCGCTGCGCATCCGCCAAGGTGCTCAAGGCGCTGGAGCCCGCCGCGGCTGCTCCCAAGCGAGCGGTGAAGAAGGCTCCCGCCCGCAAGCGAAGCGTGTAGCGGCTTCAGTCCCAGCGAACGACGATCTTGCCCACGGTGCTGTTGCCCGCCATCCGCTCCAGCCCGGAGCGGAGCTCCGTCATGGGTAGCACCGCGTCCACCACGGCCTTCAGCGCGCCGGAGTCGAACAGGGGCAACAGCTGCCGCTCCGCCACCTGCGTGAGCAGCATCTTCTCCTCCGCGGGCCGGCTGCGGAGCACGGTCCCCTTGAGAGTGAGCCGCTTGCGCATCACCGGCCCCAGGTCCAACTCCGCTCGCGCGCCCGCCACCGAGCCCACCTGCATCAGCCGCCCCCGGGGCGCCATGGCCTTCACCGACTCCGGCAGGTAGGCGCCGCCCACCAGGTCCAGGCACACGTCCGCGCCCCGGCCCTCGGTCGCCGCGAGCACCGCGTCCGCGAACACCGGCGGGTTGCTCTCGCACAGCACCGTTTGGCCCACGCCCCACTCGGAGGCCCGCGCCAGTTTCTCCGCGCTCCGTCCCGTGCCCACCACTCGCACGCCCATGGCCCGGCAGATCAGCGCCGCGGCGGAACCCACGCCGCTCGCCACCGCGTGCACCAACACCGTCTCCCCGGGCCTCAGGTCCGCCTGGAGCACCAGCGCGTCATACGCCGTGAGGTACGCCTCCGGCAGCGCCGCCGCGTCCGCGAAGTCCAGCCCGCGAGGCATGCGCAGCACCTCGCGCTCGTGCGTGGTGATCACCTCGCTCCACGCGCCGCCACCCACCAGCCCCATCACCCGGTCGCCCGGCTGGAACTTGCGTGCGCGCGGGCCCACCGCCACCACTTCACCCGCGTACTCCAGGCCCGGCACGTCCTGGGGCACGTCCGGCGGCGGCGGATAGGCACCGCGCACCTGGAGCAGGTCCGCCCGGTTCAGCGCGCTCGCCCGCACCCGCACCTGCACGTCGTAGGGCCCTGGCACCGGCTCCGGCCGCTCGTCGAACGCGAGGACCTCCGGACCGCCCGGCTTCGTGATGCGCACGACCTTCATGACCTGCCCCCTTCCGCGAGAAGACCCACCACCGTTACAACAACAACCGCGTCACCAATCCGAAGTACGCCAGCAGCGTCACGTTGTCGGACACCGCCAGCACCAGCGGCGCCGACGCCAGGTGCGGATCCACCTTCAACCGCTTGAAGACGAACGGCAGCACGCCGCCCAGGCACGACGCCAGCGTGGCGGACACCGTCACCGCCACGAACAACGCCAGGGGAAAGCCGAACCCCGGCGAATAGAAGCGCCCCAGCAGCGCCACCACCGCCGCCGCCATCAGCCCGGCCAGGCTCGCGGCCAGCACCTCGCGCGTCACCACCTTCCGGTCCACCTCTCCGTGCGTGACCATCGACACCGAGACCGCCGTCGTCTGCACGCCCAGGCTCTCCGACAGCACCAGCACCATGGGGATGAAGGCGCTCACCACCACCAGCTCCGCCACCGTGCGCTCGAACAGCCGCGTCGTCGTGGCCGCCAGGAACCCGCCGGCGATGTTCACGAGCAGCCATGGGAAGCGCTTGAGCGCCATGCGCCCGGGCCGCGTCTCTCGCGCCTCGCCCTTGGGCAGGCCCACGAAGCGGTAGACCTCGTCGCGCACGCGACCCTCCACCTCGTCGAAGAGCGTGTCGGAGAACGCGTCCACGAACTGGTTCATCTCCACCACGCCCACGATGCGCCCCTCCGCGTCCACCACCGGGAAGGCCAGGAAGCGGTAGGTGACGAAGAAGTCCTCCACCAGCGCGTCGGAGGCGTCCACCGGCAGCTTCACCACCCGCGTGAACATCAGTGATGCGATGCGCTCGTCGGGCTCCGCGCGGATCAGCTTGCGGATGGGCACCACGCCCACCAGCCGGCCGGCCGGGTCGCACGCGTAGCAGTAGAAGATCTCCCCCGTGCCAGGGTGGGCGCGCAGCTTCTCCATCGCCTGGGCGACCGTGTCCTCCACGCCCACCGCGGTGAAGTCCCGGGACAGCCGGTCGCCCTGCAACAGCGTGTGAGCGGTCTCCGGAGGCATCTGCACGAGTCGGGGCACGAAACGTCCTGGCCCGCCGGAGCGTCAAGGCTTATCTAGGACTCCATCCGCCATGCCACTCACGCCGTGTCCCATCTGTCAGAAGCCGGTGCCTCCGCGGCCGGAGAACACCTCCCATCCCTTCTGCTCCCGCCGCTGCCGCGCCGTCGACCTGGGCCGCTGGCTGGGTGAGGAGTACCGCGTGCCCGACCGTCAGGCCGAGCAGCAGGAGGACGAGCTCCCCTCCGACGGAGAGCCGCGCCGCCACGACGCCTGAGCCGTTGCGGCCGTCCAGCGCTGGAAGGTTCCCGGACCGCTTGAACGACAGGGCAGGGGAGCGTGCCACCGGAAGGCCCGCGTCCGTGCGCCCCGGAGGGCAGGGGATGGGCGTGCCGCTGGAGTCGCGGGGAGAGTGACGCTATACCCGCTTGCCGTGAAACGCGCCGTCAACCTCATCGCCAGCCTGCTCGTCACAGTTGCCTTCATGTGGTGGGCCTTCCGGGACACGGACGTGTCCACGCAGGTCGCTAGCCTCAAGGCGGCCAACTACGCGTGGATCCTGCCGTATTGCGTGTGTCTCACCTTCGTCCACGTGTTCCGCACGTTGCGTTGGGGGGCGCTGCTGTCCGGCCTGGAGCGCATCCCGTTCCGCAAGCTGAACGAAGCGTCCGGCATCGGCTTCATGATGCTGCTGGTGCTGCCGTTCCGGCTGGGTGAGTTCGCGCGGCCCTTCCTCATCGCCCAGCGCAGCTCCATCCGCCGCAGCGCGGCCATGACGTCCGTGGTGCTGGAGCGCATCGTGGACGGCCTCTTCGTGGCGGCGATGTTCCGCGTGTTGCTCTTCTTCGTCCCGACGGAGACCCCCGAGGTCCGGTACGTGAAGCTGGGCGCGTGGCTGATGTTCGCCGTGTTCGGCGGCGGCTTGATGTTCCTCCTGCTGGGCCTCTGGCAGCAGGAGCGCACGGTGCGGCTGGTGCGCGCCACCGTGGGCCGCTTCTCGCCGGGCGTCGCGGACAAGGTGGCGGACGTCGTGGACACCTTCGTGGGGGCCATGCGCCAGCTCCCCGACCGCAAGCACATCGTCCTCTTCTTCCTCTACACGTTCGCCTACTGGGGCATGAACGGCCTGGGCATGGCGCTGCTCGCGCGCGCCTTCGACTGCTCCGGCGCCGCGGCGGGCACTGCCTGCGAGCCCATGAACCTGTCGCTGTTCCAGTCCTACATCGTGATGTGCGTGCTGGTGGTGGGCGTGATGATCCCCGCCGCGCCCGGGATGATGGGCACCTTCCAGGCCGCCACCAAGGTGGGCCTGGGGCTGTTCATGCCCGCCGCGATGGTGAACGCGCACGGGCTCGCCTACGCGAACGTGCTGTGGCTGTGCCAGACGTTCCAGCAGATCGGCTTCGGCCTCATCCTGCTGTCCATCAGCCACATGTCCTTCCGTGAGCTGGCGGGGAAGATGAAGAAGGACGACGACACCGCGGTCAGCCGCTCGTCGGCGGCCTGAGGCCTTTTCGTCGCTACGGGGCGGGCTGGGTGGCCTGCCCTCCGTCGGTCGGTGGTGCGGACGCGGGAGGCACCTGCTGGGCGCGCAAGCTGTTCTTCACCTGTTCGGTGACGGCGGCGGGATCCACGGTGCCCTTGAACGTGCCGAAGGGCGTCTCCAGGCGCTGCTCTCGTTTGCCGTCGGTGCCCGGCGGCCCGCACCAGGCCTTGGTGGCGTCCTCCAGCGAGGCCACGGGCGTGCGCACCGCGGTGCGCGTCTCCGTGGTGGACTTGGCCACGAGCACGTGCTCGCGCATCAGCACGCAGTGGTCCTCGTCGAAGTACCAGGCCGCCGAGCCGTCCGCGAACTCCTGCGCCCGCGCCGGTCCCCTGCCCATGGTGTCCGCCACCTGGGCGGACGTCATGCCGGGGTAGAGCTTCTCGAAGCCGGGGGCGGCGCAGCCAGTGGCGGCCAGCGCGAGCATTGCGGACAGCAGGGAGGGACGCATCAGGGGGCGCGGCTCCTGGAAGGAGAGGCGACAGACCCTAGCGTGTTCCTCCCGGACCGCTCCAGGTGGGGCCTGGAGGCGATGACGGGAGGATTACAGCTCCTGCTCCAGCCAGCGCCACAGCCGCTCACTCAGCAGGCGGGCACGGCGGCGGAGCAGGGGGCCGCTCACGACTCGCCTTCCGTCTTGGCGGGGATGCGGCCGTACTTGGACAGCAGGTCCTCCACGGCCTCACGCAGGTACTCGCTCTGGTGGATGCGGGTGCGGCGCGCCAGCTCGCGCAGCTTGTGCACCTGCTCCTCGGGAACGAGGACGTGGGTGGAGACGATGTCGGCCTCGGGGCTTCGGACCTCACCGGGTTCCACCACGGACGGGGACGACGGAGCGTCGGGGCTCAGCGGGCTGGCGCTTCCATCCTGCATCGGGCTTCCTCCAGGAATGCTGCTACAGGCCGCTACCGACCTGGCCTGGGCATTAGGGGGTCGGCCTCTCGTGCCGTCAAAAAAAGGAACACGCGGCGCGCTGGGTTGACTTGGCACCCGGTGCGCTGTTACTCGCGCATTCACGTAAGGGGAGTAGTTCCCGCCCGGCAGACAGGGGCGGAGGGGCGCTCGACACACTGGCTGGTGACAGCCCGGGCCCCCATCTCGTGAAGCGCGCGAGACGAACGAGACCTTCGGACAGGGATAACGCTCCCTGGCCGAGGTCCGTCGTGCGCGCTCCTCCCTGAAGCGCTCCACCCCACGACATCCTCCGCGCCAGGAACTGGGATGGGGTGCCATCGTGTCGTTGGAAGCAATCGTCGGTTCATTCGTGCTCGTCGCCGCCAGTGAGATGGGGGACAAGACCCAGTTGCTGGCGTTCTCGCTGGCGTCCAGGTTCCGCAAGCCGTGGGTGGTGCTGGGCGGCATCTTCGTGGCCACGGTGGCCAACCACGCGCTGGCGTCATCGGTGGGCACATGGGTGTCCACGCACGTCCCCGCGCGGGTGATGGCGCTGGTCCTGGCGGTGTTGTTCCTGGGCTTCGGCCTGTGGACGCTCAAGCCCGACACGCTGGATGAAGACGGCGGGAAGCCCCCACGCTTCGGCGCCTTCCTCACCACGGTGGCGCTCTTCTTCATGGCGGAGATGGGGGACAAGACGCAGCTGGCCACCATGGCGGTGGCCGCGCGCTACCAGGCCCCGGTGCTGGTGACGCTGGGGACGACGGCGGGGATGCTGGTGTCGGACGGCCTCGCGGTGTTCCTGGGCGATCGGTTGTCCGGGCGGGTGAACATGAAGTACGTGCGGTGGGTGACCGCCGCGCTCTTCTTCCTCTTCGGCCTCGTGTCGCTCTGGACGGCCTGGCGCGGCTGAGGCTTCGCGAAGGGCCCCGGCGTGCAGGGACGCCGGGGCTTCGCGGTGAGGACTACTTCAAGCTCGCCGTGTCGATGACGAAGCGGTAGCGCACGTCGTTCTTGAGCATGCGCTCGTAGGCCTCGTTGATCTTCTGGATGGGGATGACCTCCACGTCGGAGGCGACCTGGTGCTTCGCGCAGAAGTCGAGCATCTCCTGCGTCTCACGGATGCCGCCAATCATCGAGCCGCCCAGCTTGAGCCGGCGGGGGATGAGCGAGAAGGCCGCCAGGGGCGTGGGAGTCTCCGGCGCGCCGACGATGATCATCGTGCCGTCCGTCTTCAGCAGGCTCAGGTAGGCGTTGTAGTCATGCTGCGCGGAGACGGTGTCCAGGATGAAGTCGAAGGACCGCCGCAGCTTCTTGAACGTCGCCTTGTCGGACGTGGCCTCGAAGTGCGTGGCGCCCAGGGCGAGCGCGTCGTCGCGCTTGGACGGCGAGGTGCTCAGCACCGTCACCTCCGCGCCCATCGCCTTGGCCAGCTTCACGGCCATGTGGCCCAGGCCGCCCAGGCCCACGACGGCCAGCGTGCTGCCGGCCTTCACGCCGTAATAGCGCAGCGGCGAGTACGTGGTGATGCCCGCGCACAGGAGCGGCGCGGCGCGGTCCAGGGGAATGCCCTCCGGGATGCGCACCACGTACTTCGCGTCCACGGTGATGCGCGTGGAGTAGCCGCCGTAGGTGGGCTGGCCGTCGTATTCACGGCCGTTGTAGGTGTTCACCGCGCCGCGGTCGCAGTACTGCTCGTCGCCCGCGAGGCACTGGGGGCACTCGCGGCACGAGTCCACGAAGCAGCCCACGCCCACGGCGTCACCGACCTTGAACGTGGTGACGGCGCTGCCCACCTGGGACACCTTGCCGACAATTTCGTGGCCCGGGACCATGGGGAAGAGGGCGCCGCCCCACTCGTCGCGAGCCTGGTGGATGTCGGAGTGGCACACGCCGCAGTACTGGATGTCGATGAGCACATCCTGGGGACGCGGCTCGCGGCGCTCCACGGTGAAGGGGCCGAGCGCGGCCTTCGCGCTGGGTGCGGCATAGGCAGGGGTCGAGGGCAAGGAAGGCTCCTGATGGGAAACGAAGGAGGGGCGCCAATTTAGCGACGCCGGGTCCACCGTGCCGGGTGAACGTCAGGACAAGTGGACCTGCCCGGGGAGCGTCGGAGAGACTCCGCGCCCATGAGCCAGGAACGTCTGCAGCAATCCCTGTCCGCGGGTCCCCATCACCTCCTCTCCCGTCTGGTCGGCACGTGGGAGGGCGTCGCGCGCACGTGGTTCCAGCCCGACAAGGTGGAGGATGAGTCGCCCATCACCGGCACCTTCCGGAGCGTGCTCGACGGCCGCTTCGTGGTGTACGAGTACACGTCCTCCTTTGGGGGCAAGCCGCTGTCCGGCATTGCGACGCTGGGCCATCACCTGGACGGGAAGCAGTTCACCATGTCGTGGGTGGACACCTTCCACGTCGGCACGGACATCATGGGCCTGCAGGGAGAGGCCGGGGTGAGCGACCGTTTCTCCGTCACCGGCAGCTACTCCACCGGTGAGCAGTCGCCCCGCTGGGGCTGGCGCGTGGACATCGAGTTGACCGGTCCGGATGCGCTGGTCATCACGCACTTCAACATCGAGCCGGGTGAAGCACCGCAGAAAGCCATTGAACTTCAGTACAAGCGCCGGAGCTGAAGGGCGCCCGGGGTGTCTGGGATGGGCCGGGCGGCTGATGTATCACTGCCCGGCGCCGCGCGCTTTCCGCCGGTGCTCACCCAGAGCCCACCTCATGCACCTGAAGACACTCTTCGCCAGCCTCGCCGTCGGTACCCTCCTCGCAGCCTGTGGCGGAGTGGAGACGGAGGAGGGGACGGGCGAGCCGACGCCGTCGCTGGCCACCTCCGAGCAGGGACTGTGTGAGGGCTATGACGCCGGTGCGCGCCGCTGTTCCGTGCGGTGCACCGCCAACGGCCCCTGGTTCCTCTACGAGCCCGGCATCCTCTACTACGGCGAATGCCAGGCGCATGGTGCGTCCTACTGCGGCCGCACTCCGTCCGCGACGTGCTGGAGCTTTTGAGCCAGGACGCGCGCCTCGTGACGTCCGGCGTCCGTCCAGTCCTCGGTGAATGAGAGGGATTGGAGCCCTTGGAGCAGGGCGGGCAGTTCACCCTCCTCCAGGAGGAAGCGCGCGGACGGGTGCGGATGGCGTTGCAGGTTGCGCCGGGTGGGCTGGGCGAAGACGAACAGCCCGCCCGGTGAGAGGATCTTCGGCACGGCGGCGAAGAGTGGCCGCCAGAGGTAGTTCAAACACACGACCAGGTCGAACGGACCGGGCGGAAGTGCTTCGGTCTCCAGGTCCAGGCGCAGGCGCGTGAGTGTCACGCCCGCGTCGCGCGCCAGTGCTTCCGCCTGCTCCAGCGCCACGTCGGAGATGTCCACCAGGGTGACGTCCAGCCCGCGCTTCGCGAGCCAGCACGTGTCGTGTCCCGCTCCGCCGGCCAGGTCGAGCGCCCGGCCCGCGTGCGGCAGCCGGTCCTCGAGCGAGCGGAGGAAGGCGGATGGCTCCCGCTGAGCAGTGGCCTGCTGGTACTTGTCGTTCCAGCGCTGGCGATCCTCCTGGGACATGGCGCGGCTCCTACTTCCCGGTCATCAGCCCGTTGAGGGACGGGTAGCTGGCGGCGGCTTCGAACAGGCTCGCGGAGTGTCCCTCGCGGAGGAAGGTAGAGGCGAGCGCCCCGGCCCGGCCCCAGATGGCCTCTGGGATGGCGGAGCCCGCGCTGAGCCGCCGCACACCCAGCCGTTGCAGCTCCGCCGGAGCGGGGAGGTCCTGCCGCGCGAGCACGTTCACGGGCAGCGAGGTGCCCCGGGTGATGGCCTGGATCTCGGCCGCGTCCGTGACGCCCGCGGCGAAGAGGCCATCCGCGCCGGCCTGCTGGTAGCGGGCGGCACGGGCCAGGGTCTCCTCCACGCGGCGCTCGGGCGGCACGAGCTTGCGCAGGTAGACGTCCGTGCGCGCGTTGACGAAGACATCCACGCCCAGGCGCGCGCCCACCTGCTTCACGCGTTCAATCTTCGCGGCGAGCAGCTCCGGAGGACCGCTGCCATCCTCGATGTTGCAGCCCACGGCGCCCTCGGACAGGAGGCGGGCCACATTCTCCGCGGCGGTGGCCGGGTCGTCCGAGTAGCCCGCTTCAGCGTCCACGGTGAGGGGGACCTGGATGGCGCGGGCGATGGTGCGAACCGTGTGGACGAGCGCGTCCACGGGCAGCGCGTTGCCGTCCGGGTAGCCCAGCGCCCAGGCGATGCCGGC
Source organism: Corallococcus sp. AB030 (assembly GCF_003668965.1). Taxonomy (NCBI): domain Bacteria; kingdom Pseudomonadati; phylum Myxococcota; class Myxococcia; order Myxococcales; family Myxococcaceae; genus Corallococcus; species Corallococcus sp. AB030. Next base: position 37,037 of record NZ_RAWQ01000001.1, on the reverse strand, counting down.
GCTGGTGGTGGCGATGGCCTTCGCACCCAGGCTCTCGAAGAGGCGAGCGCTGCCGGCGTCCCAGACGTTCGGAAGCATGAGCAGATCAGCGCCCTGGTGCAGTGCGCGGAACGTGGCGGCGGTGGCTGGACGGGTGGTCATGCGTGGGAGCTCCGGTGACGGGGTGAGAGGGATTCAGGCGTGGGTCTGCTCATGGTCGAGCAGCCAGCGTTTGCGTTCCAGGCCTCCTGCATAACCAGTGAGCGAGGAATTGGCACCGACAACGCGATGGCACGGGACGACGATGCTGATGGGATTGGCGCCATTGGCCAGGCCCACGGCGCGGATGGCCTTGGGGCGTCCGATGCGTTCGGCGAGCCGGCCGTAGGTGGTCGTCGTTCCCGCGGGAATCTCCCGGAGGGCGCGCCAGACCTCGCGCTGGAAGGGCGTGCCGCCGGTCTCCACGGGGAGGGTCGCGATGGCGCTCAGGTCTCCGCGCAGGTACGCCTGGAGCGCGGAGGTGCGGCCGGAAGGGTCGCGCGCGGGTTCGAGGACGCAGCCGTTCTCGCCGTAGTGCAGGCGCAGGAGCCGGTGCATACGGGCCTCGTAGCCCTCCCAGTCCAGCGCGCGCAGGCGGCCTTCCTCATCACAGACGAGGAGCGCCACGCCGGCGGGAGTGGGCGAGGAATCGATGAAGAAGCGCGGACGGTCAGGCATGGGCTTTCCGGCGGGGAGGAGCGGTGGGAAGGCGCCGCGCTCGGGTGTTGGTTCGAGAATCCGGCTTGGGCTCACGGGCCTGGAGGGCCACCGAGGTCCAGAGATGCTGGGCCGCGTATGCGCGCCAGGGGCTCCAGGCTTCGGCGCGTTGGAGGAGCGCTTCGGGCGTGGGGCGTGGGCCCCCTGCTTCCGTCGCGGCGCGAAGCAGGGCGACGTCGGAGGCGGGAAAGGCATCCGTCTCCCGGACGGCACGGAGCGCGATGTACTGGGCGGTCCACTCGCCAATGCCGGGCAGGCGCGTGAAGCGGGCGACGGTGTCCGCGAGCGACGGGCCGGGCTGGAACAACGTCGGATCCGCCGCGACCGCCGCGGCGAACTGGGAGATCGCCCGGGCTCGCGCGGCCGGCATGCCCATGCCGGTGAGGTCCGCCGCGGCGAGGACTTCGGGACGGGGGAAGGCGCGCTGGAGGCGGGCATCGCCGGTGAGTGCCGGGTCCAGGCTTTCGCCATGCGCGGCCATGAGCCGCTGGCCCAGCTGCCGCGCGGCGGTGGTTGTCACCTGCTGACCCAGGATGGCGCGGACCGCCAGCTCGAAGCCGTCCCAGCCGCCCGGGGCGCGAAGGCCGGGACGCGCGGCGAGGAGCGGTGCGAGCAGGGCATCCGTCGACAGGTGCGCGCGGATGGCCTCCACGTCCGCGCCCACGTCGAAGACGCGCCGGACCTGGGCGACGACGGAGGGCAGCATCCGCACGTCGCTGACACGCAGGGTGGCGCGCAGGGCGTCGAGCCCCGGTGCGGGCGACACCTCCACGGCTCCCTGGCCCCAGGCGTTCGTGAACGTCCGCAGATAGCGGCCGGGCTCGACGTGCTCCATGCCAGTGAAGGCGCGGGCCGTCAGCCAGGCCACCATGGCGTCCCAGTCGTAGGGCGGCCGGTAGGGGATGAGGAGCGTCACCTCGGGGCCGGCGGATGTCACTGGAGCGGCCCGGGAACGGCGGAGGGCGCCCGGAGGCCGGCCGTAGAGCGACTGGAAGACGGCGTTGAAGCGCCGGACGCTGCCGAATCCGGACGCGAGGGCGACCTCCGCCATGGGCAGGGCGGTCTCGTGGATGAGCTGACGGGCGAAGAGCACGCGGCGCGTCTGGGCCACGGCAACTGGTGAGGCACCCAGGTGTTGGTGGAACAGCCGTCGCAGCTGCCGGTCCCCGACGCCGAGCCGGTCCGCCAGCACCTCGACGCTGGCCTCGTCGGCATCCAGCAGGCCGTCCGCGATGAGCGCCAGTGCACGCGAGACGGTGACGGAAGTGCCCCGCCAGGGAGCCAGTGAGGGCGAGGTCTCGGGCCGGCAGCGGAGGCACGGCCGGAAGCCCGCTTCCTGGGCCGCGGCGGCGGTGGGGTAGAAGGTGCAGTTCTCGAAGCGGGGCGCGCGGGCCGGGCAGATGGGGCGGCAGTAGATGCGCGTCGTCTTCACGGCGGTGAAGAACCGCCCGTCGAAGCGGGAGTCCCGCGTCGTCAGCGCGCGGTAGCAGGCGGTGGGGTCCAGGCCGTCCATGAGGGGAACGTCCCACGGCGGGCCCTGGATGTCTGGCCGTTTTCGGACGTGGACGTTTCGCCCCTGGGACAGGCCTGCCGGCGGCCCGCCTACCACCTCACCGTCAGCGCGGTCGTCCCCCCTGAGTCGATGGTCGCGGTCGTCTCGTGGCGGCCCAGCGCGGCGTGCTCCAGCAGGACCTGGACCTTCGTTCCGTCGATGCGGACCGCCGGTGTCGGGGACATGCCTACGAATGCGCCGTTGATCCACACGCGGGCGCGCGGAATGGCGATGACCTTCACGCGCGTGGGGGCCTTCTCGAGCTCCCGCCATCCACCGCCGCCGCCTCCTCCTCCTCCACCACCGTGGCAGTGATAGCCCCCCGTGGCCCGTACGTTGTGACAGCCGGAGCTGTTGGTCCGCCCCGGATGGGCCCACGCGAGGTGTGAACACACCAACCCCGCGACGACACCCAGGCCCAGCGCCACCTTCCTGCCGAGTCTCATGGCTCCACCCGTCCCATCTGTGCTTCGACCAGCGTGTCGTCGTGCCATCCCAGCAGGGCCGTGTGCCGGCCCAGGCGCACCGTGACATGGACCACGCCCTTGCCCGCATGCACGAGGTCCTTCGCGGCGAACTCCTGGCCCGTGAATCGCTTCGCGGCAATCTGGAGCGCCGCGGGCGACAGCCCCGCCTGACCATGGTCAGGCGCGGTGACATAGAGGCCACGGGTCATGCCCTGACCGACGAACAGGTACGTGAGCGTTCCCGGAGGCGCGTCCACCACGCGGAACACGTCCGAGCGCTGCATCTCCAGTCCGGAGGGACCGAGCTGTGCCTGGGCGACCTCCACGGGTTCCCCGAGGGGAAAGCGATTGCGCAGCAACGCCTCCCTGCGGCCGAGGAGCGCGGCCCTCGCGGCGGTCATTTCAGCGTCGCTTCCGAGCACCGAGAGCAGTGCGCCTACATCCTCGTCCGCGGTTCGCAGCTCGCGCAGCGAAGCGCCGAGCCCTCCTGAGTGGGCCGTAGCCGCTGCCATCCGGGTGAGCTCCGCGCCTCGGAAGGAGGCAAGGGCCGTCCGCGCCGTTTCACCCGTGTCGACCGCCACCGCGGCGTGGAGGGCCGTGGCGCGGCAGCGAACATCGCGGGCAGGGCATGCGTGTTCCTGCCGCAGGTGAGCCTGGGTGATCAGCGGCTCGGGACGTTCGGAGACGAGCGTTCGGGCCTGGATGCGAGACAGGACCTGGATGGCCTCGGCCAGGTCTCCCTTCTCCAGCGCGGCCTTGCCCTTCGCGATGCGGAAGTCCTCCAGCTTCGCGCGAAGTCCGTCCATGACGGAGGCCGGAGCACGCTCGGAGGACAGGGCCGTCAGCTCCGCCTCCACCGGTGCCTCCTCGCCACGTTCCAGCGCGGAGCGCGCCCAGGCCTCGCGCAGCTTCACGCGTTCGGCCTCCAGCGGCCCTGTGCCTTGACCGGAGCCCACGTAGTGGCGGATGAGCTTCAGGGCGTCGCGATTGTCCATGCCCTGGAGCCGCGCGAGCACGAACGCGTTCCGTGCCTCGATGTACTCGGGGCTGGATTCACCGCGGGCCTCCAGCAGGTCGGCATGCAGCTCGGCTTGACGGAGCTGGCCTGTGGCCGTCAGGCGGACCAGCTCCGGGACCGAAGGACGGATGAAGAGGAAGCATCCGGCGAGGACGAGCGCGCAGAGTCCTGTCAGCCCGATGCCAATCCGGTCGTGCCACCGCGCGGGGGACTTCGCGCCACTGGCGCGTCGACGGCGCAGCGCGGTCGCGGCCCACCACCAGGTCCCGGGCCAGAGTCCGAAGATCGCCAACATGGCGAGCGCGCTCTGATCCGGCTCTGCGTAGAACGCGTGCCGTCCGATGAAGGCGGAGACCAGGAAGGGCATGCCGAAGAAGCCCGCCATGGCCACGCCCATCAGGGCCCCGACGCGCCGGTGGAAGGCGGAGGTGTCGCGGGCCTTGGTGGGTTGGAGGTCGCGTCCCAGCAGGTGGATGAAACCCGGCCTGCCCGCGAATTCGAAACAGACGGTCGCGGACGGGGCTTCAAAGACATCCAATGACTGGGAAAGGATTCTCCCGCGCAGTGGTTCGAACTCAGGCTCCAGCGAGGAACGCGCGGCGATGAAGCCCGCGGACCGGGCCTCATCTCCCAGCGCGGAGTCGGGCAGGGGACCTGCGTGCTCCACGGAAGACAGGGCACGCGCTCCCGGCCATTGGAGTGCCCGCTGCGTATCCTCCAACAGGCCCTTGTGCGCGGAGACGGCCTTCGCATCCGGCCACGCACGCACCTGGGTCCGTTCGACGGTCGAGACCTTCAGCCACCGGCGGAGCGTCCCCGAGCCCCGGCAGGTGTGGCAGCCCACCATGCCCTTCGTGCAGCGGACGCACTTCTTCGTGCCCTTTCCCCGGCACTCCGTGCAGTTCACCATCCGGTAGCTCTTGCGCGCCCGGCTCATCCGCCGGCCGGATCCGCCGCAGCCGGAGCAGCTCGCGCGAAGGGAGCCACTGCACGTGGGGCACGTCACCGCTCCGGCGCCGTGGCAGTCCCCGCACACGGCAAGGTGGGATGACTTTTCGGCCAATGCCTCCGGAGACGCGCTCCACAGGTCCAGTGTGTCGAGTGAGACTGGGGGCGTGGAGCGGGAGCTCCGGGCCGTGTTCGTGCCGCCCGCATAGGCCTCTTCTGCCCAGGTGCCGGTGCGGACGGCATACCGGGTGACGAGCCGCCCGTAGCGGAGCACGGACGCGTCAACCCGGGTGATGAGGTCCGCGAAACCAAGGGGGCCCAGCCGCCAGCGCGCCCAGCGGACGGCCGCGGCCCGGGCCTTCGAGTGGATTTCCTCGTCCAGCATCGTGCGGACTCCCCCCGGAGCGTGGGTGCTGCGCGTCGGGACAGGGGGAATCGGACCGTGCCGGGAGGGGCCCTGGCAATCCCCCGGAAGGGGGACGGGCGGGGACGGGGCATGAAAAAAGCCCCGAAATCACTTGGGAAAGTGACTCCGGGGCTGCTTGATGGCCAGGGTCAGACTTGAACTGACTACCTGCGGATTATGAGACCGCCGCTCTAACCAGGTGAGCTACCTGGCCGTGAAGCCCCGCCCGTATACCGGGCCAGGGCCGTGACCGCAAGAACTTCGGACGGGGGAGGAGGGACGTCCTGACAGCACGAGGTCTCCCTCCCAGCCCTGGCGCCGGCGCCTGCCCGGCCGAGGGGCGGCAGGCCCTGGCCCGGCGGCTCAAATGTCGTCGTCGCGCAGGGCCATAGAGGCGTCGTACTCGTTCTGCCAGACCTGCTCGGTGGGGAAGCGCTCCTCGAACTTGGTGGCGAATGCGTTGTCGCCACCGTTGATGGTCACCATGCCATCTGAGGCCCCTCGAACGAGTCACCGCTACTGGTAGCGCGCGACCCAGAGGTTGTCGCCATCCGCGGCGGTCTCAATCCACACCGCCGTTGCATGTCCATTCAGCTCCATGGCCCCCGTGATGGCGCCCACGACAGCTCCCGGCGCGGACCGCAGGGGTTCCGGGGGGCGGAAGTTGCCAGGGGCATATTGGTAGCTCGCCCAGGCTGTGTGGTCGGACTGTGCCCAGAGAGCGACCTGGTCACCGGCCGGGTCGGAGGCGAGCACTGGATATCCGCCAGGCACGGTGCCTCCGAGCCGAGGGTTGTTCGGGTCGACGCTGCGGTCGAAGCGCGGACGGATGTCCCAGGCCTCGTTCGCCGCGATGTACACGCGCCCCTCGGCGGCCCCGGTGAGGGGCGGAGGGTGGGGGATGTACAGCCAGCCGGCCAGTGCGTCGCCCGTGTTCGTCGCGACGACGATGGACGGGTTGAACATGCCTCCGTAGTCGGAGATGTGCGAATCGATGCGCTCGGCGGGCTGCCATGCGTTGCTCTTGCGGTCGTAGCGGCGTGCGTCGATTCCCTGCATCAGTTCGCCGCTCAGCGTCGAGAAGTGCTGTGGCCAGGCGGCGAGCGCGTTGCCCGCCGCGTCCATGGCGATGGCGGGCGTCGTGGCCGCGCCGTAGTTCGTTCGGCTCAGGATGGCATCGCCACACCACTGGAACGTGTCGGCGTTGTACGTGCTGCCATGAATGGCCTGGGTCCCGCGGGTGTCCGCCTGCTGCCACTGCACGAGCGCGTTAGCGTTCGCGTCGAGGGCGGCGGCGGGCCAGAGAGACGGGGTGTCACGCGCCGAATTGAGGGGCACCGGCGGCTGGACCCACCGGTTGCTGGCCACCCCATAGCGCATGGCCATCACCCGGTGCTCGGCGGGCTTGCACAGCGTTTTGCAGAGGGTTGTCCAGACGAAGACTGCATCGCCCGTGGGAGACATGGCCAGGCGCATGGTGGGTGTGTCGTCAACGGGGAACGTGAGCTGTAGCGCGAGGCTCCATTGGCCTGTCGCCGCCGAAAAGTGGCTTGCGAAGAAGGTGTTGCCAGCCGGGGTCTGCTGAAGCCAGACAGCGAGCGCATTTCCCTGCTCATCCGCGGCCAGACTGCTCCGCAGAAGGTTGCCGGGTTGGGATTGGAGCGGCTGCTCGGGCGTCCATGTGTCGGACGTGGCGTCATAACGGCTGGCGTAGATCGCCGTGTAGTCGTGGGGCGCGTTCTGGGTCGTGCCATGCGCGAAGACGGCGAAGGCGCTCCCGGAGGGGCCCGCCGCCACGCGCGTGTGCTCCCACGAAAGCGACGGCCCGGCGGAGAGCCGCTGGGGCTTGCTCCAGCGCATGATGCTCGAAGCCCCCGCGATCGGATTCCGCGGGGAGGGGGCCACCCCCAGGGGGCAGACCGCGCAGCCGAACTCACACAGGGCCAGTCCCATCACGAACAGCGAGGCGCAACGGAAATAGAATCTCATCTGGACAGCGCCTGGATCTACTCCCTGTCCCCCTGACGGGTCACTGCCCGCGAGTCCCTTCCGTGAGAGCAGAATGCAACGGTTGACGCGGTGACCCGGTAGAGTCGGGGTGGTGGCTCCGTCCCCCCTCGGCTGGCCCGAGACTTCTTTCTGACCCTCTGGAGATGAAGTGACGCTCGTACCTCTTCTTGTCGTCGTCCTCGCATCGACCGCGCCCGCGGGTGACGTGCCGCGCTCAGGCTATTTCGGTGCGGGAGTCAACCTGGAGCCCCTCTCACTGGGGCCCGTTCAGGCGTTCTCGGGCGGCCGGGTCGCGGTAGGCGTCAGCCTCCAGGCCGCGTTCCAGGTGGATCTCGGTTCCCGGTGGGCGTTCCGCCTGCCGCTGGAGGTGGGGGTCGGCGGCTCCGGGGATTCCACCTTCTCCGAGCTGGGCGTCACCCCGGGGCTGCTCTACCGCTGGCGCGGCGATGCGGACCAGCGATGGGTTCCGTACCTCGGTGCCGGGCTGAAGCTCGGAGCCGCGGGAGCGGGCAGGGAGTTTCTGGGGCTCCCTCTCGTCACCACCGTGCAATCGCTCGACCTCGACTTCGATGACGATGACGGGGAGTCGGATCCCAACTTCGAGTCGCGCCTGGGCGCTTTCCCGGAGGTCTGGGCCGGGGTGGAGTGGCACCCCAACCGATGGTTCTCGCTCAATGTGGCCGCTGCCTATACCTACGTGCGGGTGCTCGGCACGAGCGTTCATCTGCTGCATGAACGGGTGGGCGTGAGGTTCTCCCTTTAACGGGACTCTGACGGGGACGGGTGCCCCTGCGGTGGGGTGCCGCTTCCGCTCATGCAGCGCTGCATCCCTTCCGCCATGCGCTGGACCTCCTCGACCTGGCCGGGGTTCTTCGCGGTGAGCCGCAGAAGGGCCCCGGTCCGCGTCTGCTCCACCTTCACGTCCGCCATTCCGTGCATGGGGCAGTGCATTCCCGCTCCGCCCATGCCATGGCCCATCATCCCGCCGCCCATCATTCCGCAGGGACAGCCAGATTGCTGCTGCGCGGGCGCGTTCGTCTGTCGCTCCGGGTTGGGTGCCTGCCCAGTGCCTTGGGCTCCGGCGAGCGGTCCAAAGAGCAGTCCCGTGGTGATGAGCAGACCGTATCCAAGCTTCCTCATGGCAGTTCCTCCCAGGCTCGAACTTCCCCAAGGAAAAGCTGCTGCCGGAGCTGGAGGCCGGCCTGGCCAGGCCAGAGTGGGACGTGGGGGGAGGCGGTGGCTCGCCGCGTGAGGCGGCATCATTCCTCGGGGCCGTGAGGTGGTGAACCTCATGGACCGCGGGACATCGACACGGGTCCTCTTCCTGGCTGCCATCACAGCATGGCCACGAGGTCCCCCATGAGCACCCGAACGACTGAGTCCGCGCACGCTCCGGTTCGCGAGGAGGACGTCCCCGGAACCTCGGAGCGCAGGGCACCCCCTGGAAGCCTTCCTGAGGCGGGAGGAATGGGAACCCTGACCCGGCGAAGCATGCTGGCGACAGCGGGCGCTACCCTCACGGGTGGCGCGATGCTGCTGAGCGGCTCCGAGGCTCGCGCCCGGCCGGAAGCCCAGGGGACTCGCGGGCCGCGCCCCGGGATGCCCGGCCGGGACTACCAGCCCGTGGTGGTGCCCAATGGCTCCAAGCTGCCGTGGAAGGTGGTGGACGGCGTGAAGGTCTTCCACCTGGTGGCCGAGGAGGTGGAGCATGAGTTCGCGCCCGGGCTGAAGGCCTTCTGCTGGGGTTACAACGGCCGGGTCCATGGGCCCACCATCGAGGCGGTAGAGGGGGACCGGGTGCGCATCTACGTCACCAACCGGCTGCCCACGCCCACCACCGTGCACTGGCACGGCAGCATGGCTATCACTTCCGCATCACCGAGACGGACGGCGGGCCTGTTCCAGAGTCCGCGCGGCAGCCGGAGACGACGGTGCTCGTCCCCGTGGGCAGCGCACGCGCCATCGAGTTCGTGGCGGACGCGCCTGGCGACTGGGCCCTGCATTGCCATATGACGCACCACCTGATGAACCAGATGGGCCATGCCTTCCCCAACATGATTGGCGTGAAACCGGGTGGGCTGGACGCGAAGGTGCGCGCGCTGCTGCCCGGCTACATGACGATGGGCCAGACGGGCATGGCGGGGATGGGCGAGATGGGGATGCCTGTCCCGCCCAATTCCATCCCCATGGTGGGGCGCCAGGGCAAGCACGACTTCATCACCATGGGCGGCATGTTCACCGTGCTCAAGGTCCGTGCGCGACTGGACGGCTACAAGGACCCGGGTTGGTATGACAACCCGCCAGGCACGCTGGCCGAGGCGGCAGGCGCGGAGTCGCTGCGCCGGGACGGCATCGACGTGGATGCCCCGGCACCGGTGGAGCCCGGCTCACCGGCTTGACTGTTCAGCCGCTCAAGGATCGCTGTAGCGGTACTTCGAGGATGATCCCCGCCGGTCCCATCCGCCCGCTTGCGGAGAGGTCGACTATTCCCTCTGCAGGGAGTGCTCCTGGTGCTCGGTCTCCCCGGCCCCCTCCTTGCCAGCCTGCGCTTCGTACCGCTCATGCGCCGCGTTGCAGGCTTTGGACAGCCCGGCCCGCGCACCCATCTCCTCACGCTTCTCGATGCACTGGAAGATGGTAACTCCTCGCCGGCCTCCGTCGTGACGGCAGACAGATGACGTGCGGAGGTGAGCGCTCGAATCGAAGCAGGAGGAGCGCGTGGACATGGAGTTGAAGGAGCTGGCAGCGAAGCTGAAGCAGGAGGTGGAGGGGCAGCGAAGCCGTGGGACACGGTGGAGATTCGACGAGGACTTCCGCGCGCGGGTGGTGGCGTACTGGAGAGCGCGGCAGACGGAGGGTGGGACGCAAGAGGACGCAGCGCGAGAGCTGGAGCTGTCCTCGTGGCCGTTGTCCAGGTGGGGGCGTCGGGGCGGGCCGGTGCGACGCGGTCGGCCGACGCGAGTGTCGCCGGAGACAAGCACCGCGGCCTTCCACGCGGTGGCGGTGCTCGTGGACGCACGAGGATGCACGGGATGACTGGCCGGGTAGGCGCTCAGCCCTCCTACTGGCCGCGTTTCTTCCAACCGTCTCCAGGGTGAACGGACCGCTGCCCCAACGGCTCCGGACTGCGATCCGCTTGGCCGACCCCGTCGCGATCCGCTTGGCCGACTCCGCTACGAACAGCGTGGGTGACCCGACTGCGATCCATTACCCCGGCCCGTCACAGCCGCTGCCTGGGCTGTAGTGCAGCGCGTCGGCGAGGCCGTCCTTGTTGGCGTCGGTGAAGGTGACGTGCAGCCCCTGGATGGAGGCGAGCTGTTGCCATTGAAACATTGAAACCGTGATGACCAGCCGAGGGTGGCTGACTCAGCAGGTCGGAGGAGGGTGCTAAGTCATTCCAAGCAGGCCGATTCGCTCATCAATTCTTGCGCGGCACACGGCGGAGCAGGGACAAATGGCGAGCGAACCTGCCCGACTTGCAAGGTTGGGGTTGAGGTACGGCCCAAATCAAGACGTTGCCAGAAATGAGAAGAGGGGCTGATGGAAAATCCCCATCAACCCCCCTCTGATAATCGGAAACGAGGAACGACCAGCCTCGACAGCTGGCGTCAAAACGCATCACTACTAACGCGCCTTCGGGCCGCCGCGAACGTGGATCTTGATCTTCATGTCGTGCCTCCTTTCGAATTGAACGCTACGTGTACTCAAAGCTGGATGTCAAATCGAACCAAGGATTAATGTGCAACGCATTGCGGCGATGCGGACGAAGTCCCGCGTCGCATCGTGGCGCCTGTATTCATCCAATGGGGGCGTGAATCACAAAGCAGGGGCCGAGGTGTTGACACGGCGCGACCATTAAGGCGACTTTGGTTCGCGGACCATGGCATATCCCTTCGAGCGGACCCTTCGTTCCCTGAACTACGAGTCGGACACGCGCCTCGTGTTCGTCGCTCTGATGGTGTTGTGCGCTGGCGGGCTCATCGCCTGGTCGCTGTTCGCCAAGGTCCCGCTCGTCAAGGCCAGCTCACAGGCCCGGATCGAGCCACACAACGCCGTCCATCGCATCGAGCCGCCCAGCGCGGGCAGGGTCGTGCTCTCGCTGCTCAAACTCGACCAGGAGGTCAAGGAAGGCGACCTTCTCATCGAGTTCGACGCACGGGTCGAGCGCCTCGAACTCGAGCGGAGTAAGGCGACGCTCTCCGCGACCGAGAAGGAGCTCGCCATCATCCGCCAGCAGATCACCAACAAGCGCGAAGAGGCGGCTTTGACGGCACGGGTGGACGAGGTCGCGGTCAAGGAGGCGCTGGGGAGGGAGCAGGAGCTCGCGCCCAGGCACCGGCTCGCGGTGGAACGCGAGCAGCTGGCCCTCAAGAGCCCGACGGGCTCGGTCTCGGAGATGGAGAAGCTCGAGCGCACGACCGATGTCGACGCGCTCCGCTTCGCGCAGACGGCGCAGGGCCTGGCGCTCACCCGACTGCGGCACGAGCAGAACGTGCGCCGTCAAGCCCTCGCCGCGCAGCTGCTGGCGCTCGAGCGCGAGGAGCTGGGCGCCGAGGGGCGGATCCGGGACCTCCAGGGCACCATCGACCGCCTTGAGTACCAGATCGAGCGGAAGCTGTATCGGGCGCCGGCCACGGGCCACCTGGTCGACGTGGCGGAGCTCGGCGCGGGAGCGTTCATCGCCGACGGGCAGCGGGTCGGCACCATCGTCGCGAGCGATGCCGAGGTGCGGGTGCGCGCCCGTTTCCCGAAGGAGGTCGTCGGATTGATCCAGCCCGGTCAAACGGCGCGCCTCAAGCTCGACGGCTACCCGATGACCATCTACGGGACGGTCCCCGCCAGGGTGACGGCCGTCGGGACCGAGCCCGGCCAGACCGCCACGCCCGAGGCCATCCCCGGTACGGTGCGCGTCGAGCTCAAGTTCGCACCGCCGGACGATCCGCGCATCCAGCTGCGCCACGGCATGACCCTGGTGGTGGAGGTCGAGGTCGCGCGGGCGTCGCCTGTCGCGCTGCTGATGCGGGCGGTCGGCGAATGGAATCCGCAGCCTGAAGAAGGGCCCACGGCCGTGTTTCGGCCCGAAGCCGAGGCCCGCTGACCATGACTCCTCCCAGGCGCCGGCGCTCGATCATTCCCGAGGTGATCCAGATCTCGGCGACGGATTGCGGCCCCGCTTCACTCAAGAGCCTGTTCGCGGGGATGGGCGCCGAGCTCAACTATCGCGTCCTTCGCGAAGTGTGTCAGACGGACGTCGATGGCACCTCGATCGTCACCTTGGATGAAGTCGCGAACCAGCTCGGGCTCGACTCCGAGCAGGTGATGCTTCCGCTCGATCACGTGGTGGTCCCCGAAGCCAAGGCGCTTCCCGCCATCATCGTCACACTCAGCGCGGGAGGACGGCCGCACTTCGTGGTGCTGTGGAATCGCGTCGGCCCGTTCATCCAGGTCATGGACCCGGCGGCGGGCCGTCACTGGACCCGGATTTCGACGCTGCTGAGCCACCTGTACCAGCACACCACGTCCGTCCCGGCGACCGGCTGGCGCGAATGGGCTGGGTCCGAGGAGGCGGTCGCGACGTTCGAGCGCCGCCTGCTGGAGCTGGGTGAGACCGAGGCGCGGGCGCTGGTTGCCCGGGCACTCGAGGACCCCGGGCATCTGTCGATCGCCAGGCTCGACGCCGCGTGCCGGGCGTCCGAAGCGATGATCCGCGCGGGCGCCGTCCGGCGAGGCCGGACGGCGGCGGGTCTGCTGCAATCCATGATGGCGAAGGACGATTCCGGCGAAGTGCCCATTCCCGCTGCCTATTGGTCCGTTCGCCCCAACCCCGAGGTGGAGGGCGAGCTGTCGATGGCCGGCGCGGTGCTGATGCGGGTTCGCGGTTGGCGCGAGGCTTCGAGCGCGGGCGAAGACGCGCCGAGAGCCGTGCTCGCGAGCGACCTGGCGACGGAACTCGTCGCCAGGCAGGTGAGCCCGGCGCGAACGCTGCTCCGCCTGCGAGGCGAAGATTCGTGGGTCGTTCCGGGCCTGATTGCGGTGGGACTGGTGTTCGCCACCTTCGGGCGGATCCTGCAAGCGCTGATGCTCCGTGGCGTGCTCGACCTGGGGCGCGACCTCGGCACGTTCGCGCAGCGTGCGACGGGCATGGCCGTTCTCGCGGGCGTCGCGCTCTGCTTCATGCTCATCCAAATCCCCATTTCATTGGGATTGCTCGGCATCGGCCGCCGGCTCGAGGTTCGGCTGCGGAAGGCGTATTTCGAGAAGCTCCCCGAGATGGAGGACCGCTATTTCCAGAGCCGGCTCGCCTCCGACATGGCGTCTCGCACGCACAACATCCAGGCGATGCGGTCGCTGCCGCTCCTGCTCTCGCAGGCCCTGGTCCTGTCGCTCGAAGTCGCGAGCATCACTGCCGCGCTCATCTGGGCCGCACCGCACGCATGGCACATCGTGCTCGCGCTCGCGGCGGTCACGCTGCTCGTGCCCCTGGTCGCGCAGAAGCTGCTCTTCGAGCCCGACCTGCGCGTGCAGATGCACTCAGGCGCGCTCAGCGGATTCACCCTGAACGCGCTCGTCGGGCTCACGCCGATCCGGATCCACGGCGCCGAGCGGTCGCTGCGCCGCGCGCAGGAGACCTTGCTCGTCAGCTGGACCAAGGCGCGCTATTGGCTCCAGACGCTGTCGGTCGGGTTCGAAGGCGGGCTGATGCTGGGGAGCTACGGCCTCGTCATGCTGCTCGTCTATTCGTACCTCGAGGGCACCGATCGGGCTTCGCTGGTGTTGTTGGTCGTCTATTGGGCGCTGCGGTTCCCCATCCTCGGCCAGCGGCTGATGATGCTGAGCCGCGCGTTCCCGAATGCGATGAACCGGGTTCGCCGGCTCCTCGACGTCATCGGCGACATCAAGGATCCGCCGGCCCGGCCCGAGGCGCCGGTGCAGGAGCCTGTCGCGCCCGCGGACGCCGCGATCGGCGTTTCGATCGTGATGGAGAAGGTCCGCGTGAAAGGCGGCGGTCACACCATCCTCGACAAGGTTTCCTTGAACATCGCCCCCGGCGAGCACGTGGCCGTGGTCGGTGTCTCCGGAGCAGGCAAGTCGACGCTGGTCGGCCTCTTGCTCGGCTGGCTCCGGCCGGCGCGCGGCGAGATCAAGGTCGACGGGCAGGTGCTCGATCAGGCCGCTGTCGAGCGGCTGCGGCGCACCACGGCCTGGGTGGATCCGGCGATCAGTCTCTGGAACCAGAGCCTCATCGACAACCTCCGGTATGGCAACGACGGCGCGCACGGCTGGTCACTGTCGGGGGCGCTCAAGGGCGCCGAGATGCTCGACATCCTCGAGGCGCTTCCAGACGGGCTGCAGACGTCGTTGGGCGAAGGCGGAGGGCTGGTCTCGGGCGGCCAGGGGCAGCGCGTGCGCCTGGCGCGCGCGATGCTTCGCTCCGGCGTGCGCCTGGCCATCCTCGACGAGCCCTTTCGCGGTCTCGATCGCGACCGGCGCGCGCGGCTCCTCGCCGAGTCCCGGCGGCTCTGGGCGGACATCACGCTCCTCTGTGTCACCCACGATGTCGAGCACACCCAGGAGTTCGATCGCGTGCTCGTGATCGAGAACGGTCGGATCCTCGAGAACGGGCCGCCGAAGGAGCTGCTCGCGAACAAAGAGTCGCGGTACGCAGTGCTCCTTCGCGCCGACCAGGAGAATCGCACGCTGCTCTGGGGCGGTGGGAGCTGGCGCCATTGGTGGCTTTCGGGCGGCCAGCTGGTGGAGAGGCCGGCGCCGAAGCCGGTGGAGACGCCGGTCGCGGAGCCCGTCGCAGGCAAGTTGGAGCTGGCGGGATGACGCGCTCGCACTCCGACCTGTTGTGGCCGGTCGAGCGACTGCCCGACGCGCTGGAGCAGCTGGCGCAGAGGCAAGGCTATGGCAGGGCCGCGGGCGAGATCGCTCCGCCCACGGCGGCCGTCGAGCCGAGCCGGGTCTGGATGTTCGCGCTCGGAGATCGACTCGGCGTGGAGCTCGAGCCGATTACGCCGCTCTACCACGAGCTGCCCGACGTCCTCGAACGCGCCGCGCCCTGCATCCTCCAGGTCCGGCGAGACGGCGTCCCGTCCTATCTGGTGCTGCTGGGGACGCGGCGCGGGAAGCTGCGCCTGCTCGCGCGCGACGCCACGGCGGTTTCGGTCCAGACGAAGAGCGCGCTCGCGCTCCTGCGCGAAGAGCAGGAAGCCACCGTCGCCGAGGTGGACCAGCTGCTCGGCGGCGTGGAGATGTCGCCCCGTGCGCGCGAGCACGCCCGCTCAAAGATGCTGCTGCAGCGGCTCGGCCAGGCGCAGCTGCGCACCGGCTGGATCATGCGCCCCAGGCGCACCGCGAGCCGGCGGACGCTGCTCGGCGACATCCCGTCGCTCGCCGCCGGCATCCTCGTGAGCCACACGCTCCTCTCGCTGGTGCTGGCTGGCTCGTTCTGGTTGCTCGGTCGCGCCGCGCTCCAGGCCCACCTCGAGACCGGCTGGTTCCTGGGGTGGATCGCCGTGATCGCGTGCGCGATTCCGCTGCGCATGCTCGAGGTGTGGTGGCAGGGCGTGTTCTCGATCCGGCTCGGAACGCTGCTGAAGCAGCAGCTCCTCGCGGGAACCCTCAAGCTGACCCCCGACGAGGTGCGGCTCGACGGCATCGGCCGCCATTTCGGCCGCGTCGCCGAGGCCGAGGTCGTCGAGCAGCTCGCGGTCGGCGGCGCCCTGCTCGCGGTGTTGTCGCTCGTCGACTTGATCCTGGCGGGCGTCATCCTCGTGCTCGGGGCGGGAGGGTGGCCCCAGGCGATGGTGCTCGTCCTGTGGGTCGTGGTCGCGTTCGTCCTCGCGCGCCGCCACTACGGCGTCCAGCGGGCGTGGTCGAGCGCGCGCGTCGAGATCACCCACGACCTGCTCGAGCGCATGCTCGGCCATCGAACGCGGCTGGCGCAGCTTCCACTCGAGCGCTGGCATGATGGCGAAGACGTCCGCTTGAGCTCCTACTCCGAGATCTCGAAGGTCATGGATCGCCGGACCATGCAGCTGACCGCGCTCCTGCGCGACGGCTGGTTGGTGCTCGCCCTGCTGACCTTGCTGCCGGCGTTCAGCAGCGGTACGGCCAATCCCAGCGCGCTGGCGGTGTCCGTGGGCGGCATCTTGCTCGCGCTGCGAGCCTTCGACGAGGTCGCCGTCTACTTCCAGCAGGTCTCCCAGGCGGCGGTGTCGTTCGAGCAGATCCGCGACTTGTTGCTCGCGGTGGGCCGCCCCGAGCTCGAATCGAAAGTCCCTCTCGAAATGGAGGGAGGCAAGCCCACCGACGCCGCCGGCGGAACCCTCATCGAGGCACGGGGCGTGACCTTCCGGCACGACGCGCGCACCCGGCCGGTGCTCGAGAACTGCTCGTTCCAGATCGCGCAGGGCGACCGCATCCTGCTGGAGGGCCCCTCGGGCGGTGGCAAGTCGACGCTGGTGTCGCTGTTGACGGGCCTGAGGACGCCGCAGGGCGGTGTGATGCTGCTGCACGCGTTGGACCGCGCGACGTTCGGCTCCTCGGGCTGGCGCAAGCGCATCACCGCCGCGCCGCAGTTCCACGAGAACCACGTCCTGTCCGGCAGCTTCGCGTACAATCTCCTGCTCGGGCGCGAGTGGCCGACCTCGCCCGAGCTGCGGACCAAGGCCGCCGCGCTGTGCAAGGAGCTCGGGCTGGACGAGCTGATCGCCAAGATGCCCGCCGGCCTCGAGGAGATGATCGGCGAGACCGGCTGGCAACTCTCGCACGGCGAGAAGAGCCGGCTCTACATCGCGCGCACGCTGCTGCAGGGGGTCGAGCTGGTCATCCTCGATGAGAGCTTCGCCTCCCTCGATCCCGAGACCATGCGGGTCGCGCAGCGCTGCGTCCTCAACCACGCGAAAGCCCTCGTGGTCGTCAGCCACCCATGAGACTTCGATTCACGCTCGCCCTCCTCGCGACGCTCTGCTCCGGTTGCGAGCTGATCCGTCCCGTCGTCGTCGAACCGCCTCTGGCGCCGAGCAGCTACTCGACCGCCGTCGATCTGCGCACCGAGCCGCCCCAACCGTCCAGCGCACCCGAGGGCGGGGTTCCAAGCCCTCGGCCGTCGGAGGACGGCGTGCCCGCGCAACCAGCCGAGCCCGTCACCCAGGACGCAGTCTGGTGGACGGCGTTCGCCGATCCGGCTCTCGACACGGCCATCCAGGAGTGCTTCGGCGACAACCTGGCCCTGCGCGACGCGCGGGAGCTGATCTACGAGAACCAGCTCGACCCCGCCGTGCCGCAAGGTTGGTGGTACCCGCTCCAGGTCGGCATCCTGAACCCGGCGGGGCTGAGTCATGTCGTCGCCAACGTTCCGCCCGCGCCGCCAACCCGGACCGAGTACAGCGTCGCCACCGTCGGTGTCGGCGTGGCCTACCAGGTCGACCTGTTTGGAGCCCTCGATGCGCAGCGGCGCGCGGGATTGAACTTCGCCGAGCAGCAGCGGCAGCTCACCGAGGGCCGCGTCCAGGACCTCGCGGTGCGGATCACCCAGATCTGGTTCGACATCCTCGAGGCCCGCGCGCTCCGGGACCTCACGCTGCGGCAGATCGACTACAACAAGGAGCTGCTCCAGCTGATTCGAGCGCGGTTCGAGCAGCACCTCACGCCCCGGCTCGTGGTGCTGCAGCAGGAGCAGCTGCTGTTGAACCTCGAATCGCAGGTGCCGCTGATCGCCACCCGGAACGCGCTCTTGAATTCGGAGCTGAAGGCGCTGCTGGGCCGGGTACCCAGCCCCGCCGACGACGTCATTCCACTCGATCGACAGCTTCCCGATCTCCCGCCCCCTCCGAAACTCGGAACGCCGGGCGACCTGAACGCGAACACGCCCGAGATGCGGCTCGCGGAGCTGCGCGTCGCCGAGGTCGAGCACCGCATCAACGCGAACCTGGCGAGCTGGCTTCCGACGATCCAACTGGTGGGCAACGTGGGCGCTTCGAAGTACGGCCTCTCGGAGCCGGTCCTGGGCGAGTCCGTCGTCGGGGTGGGCCTGACCTGGGCCCTGTTCGATGGAAGGCGAGTCACCGAGTACTTGCGACTGCCGATCCAGCTCCAGCGTCGCCATGTCCAATACCAGCTCGCGCTGCACACCGCGATCGGACGGGTGCAGGATGCCGTGGTCCAGGAGGAGAACGAGGCGACGAGCCTGCGCAGCCTGCGTGCGCAGGTCCAGCTCGGGCGGCAACTCCTGGACGAGGCGAGGCGGATCTTCGAGCAGGGGCAATCGGACTATCTGACGGTGCTCGCCGCCCTGACGAATCTGGTCGGGCTCGAGCGCGCAAGTCTGCAAGCGCAACGGCTGCTGCTCAACCATCGCGTCGAGGTCTATCGCTCGCTCGGCGGCACCTGGTCGCGCGACGTCACACTGGAGCGGGAGTGAGAAGCCATGGCACAGCTGCAAGCGGATGAGATGCTCTACATTCCCAATCGAAAGCGGCTCACGCACGACCGGCTCGACGCAGGGAATGGCCAGCAGGTCCTGCACCTCTTCTATGGCGAGGTGGAGCTCATCTTCGACGAGCCGGACATCGCGCCCCTGGGCGAGAAGCTGCTCCAGGTCGAGCAATTTCAAGCCTCCGACGCCATGGCGTGGTCGGACGGCGCGCCCCATTCCTGGGACAAGATCCGGGACCTGCTCGAAGCATTGATCGAACAGCGGGTGTTGAGGCGGGTCTCGGATGCGCCCACGGGCCGCACCGCGGTGTCCTTCCCTGAGCGGTTGGGTGAGGTGCCAGCCGGGCGTGAGCCGCTCACGTTCAGCGCCCGCGACAATCGTTGTCCCTTTCTGACCGAACAGGCGTTCGGACGGGCGTTCGAGCTCTCGAACCTCGAGGTGGTCGTGCCGGTCTACCGCGTGGCGCATCCGGCGCTCGACGGTGACGGCCGGCAAGTGGGCGAGAACAACGTCGCACCGCGCACCTTGTTCCTCGATCTCCCAACCGTGCGCAAGCAGTGCCAATACGCCGGGAGCCGGTACCAGAACGAACTCCCGATGAACGTGACCGCGATGAAGGCCATGGCGCGTCAGTGGCCGGACCTGCTCTCGTTGACCGAGCAGTTCCGCAAGGCCTTCCTCGCGCGCATGCCGCCCCGGACCCCGGGCGTGCTCACCGCGGGCGAGCTCCACATGATGGTCGTCTGCACGCTTGCGTCGGTCGGGTACGTGCTGGTGCGGGGCACCCATCCGGTGCCGAACGGAGAGCTCGACAGCGGGCTCGCGGCGATGTTCCGGCTGATCGACGGAGTTCGCCTGGTCACCAACGACCTGGTGCGCGAAGCCCCCGAGCAGCCCGTCACCGCGCAAACGATCGTGGACTATGCCGAGCGTCACGCGGTCTTCCATGGTCCGCACGGCGTGTGCGCCGGGCCGCCGGCGCTGATCAACGAGTATCTGCAGGTGTTGACCGGCTCGGCCCCGGCACCCATCGAGGCCCAGCCCGACATCGCAGCGCGCCTCGGCGAGCTCGACGCCGCGATCGATTACGGCCTGCTCGGGCAGCGCGTCGAATCGGTGGTCCGCTTCCTCGGCGCGACCCAGGGGCTGCTCCACGAACGGCTCCGGGCGGCGTTCGCCGGACACCTCCCGCGCACCGCGCTGCAAGAGTGCGTGGAGGCGCCCATCGATGTCGCGCATTACCCGCTGCTCCGGGACGATTTCCCGCTCGCCGAGACATACCAGCGCGAGATCAAGCTCAGCCGCTGGTTGTTCGCGCGCATCGGCGAGGCGTTCCCCGGCACGCCACAGGGCACCTCGCTGGACGAGCTGGCGAAGCTGGATCCCGCCGAGCAGGCCACGAGCCAGCGGCGACTGGCCGAGCTCTTCGCGCATGGGCTGCCGGGAGACAAGGTCGTGGCGGAGCCCCTCTGCGGTGAGCTCGCTGGCGTCGCTGCCAGCGCGTTCGCCCTCGAGCGCCGGTGCCTGCGCGTCGTCGAGCGCGAGCAAGCGATGCTGAACCAGCGGCTCCGGCGCCCGGATCACCCCCTGACCGGCACGGACCTGGCTGTGTTCACGCGGCCGCGCAATGGCCCCCCGTTGGCGGAGACCCTCGCGCGCGGCCTGGGCGTCTTGGTCACCAGCGACTCTGCCTCGACCGTGCTGGGCTACGGTGAGAGCAGCCTCACGTTGAAGGACTAGAGGGTCCGATGCATCCAGAGCTCGTCCGCCGCTTCCACGAACCGATTCGCGATGAGGCTGCGCGCCGGTATGGCCTGTCGCCCGAGCAGCTCACCGAGCTCACGGCCTTCGAGAACTTCGTCTACGAGGCGGAGAACGACGACGGCGAGGGCCTGATCTTGCGCATCTCGCACAGTACGCGGCGAACGATCGACTACACGCTGGGTGAGGTCGAGTTCGTTCGCTATCTGGCCGCCGCGCGCATTCCCATCGCCTCGCCGGTCCTCTCCGATTCGGGGCAGTTCGTGGAGCGGATCGAAGACCGTGAGCCCGGCAGCTACTTCGTCGCCACCGCGTTCGAGCGCGCGCCGGGCATCGTCTTCGACGACGCGCCTCCGCTCAAGGAGCGCTACTGGAAGCCCCCCCTGTTCCGCGACCTGGGCCGGCTGTTCGCGCGGCTCCACAACCGCGCCCAGACCTACGCGCCTTCGAGCCCCAGGCTCAAGCGCCAGGAATGGCATGAGTACGACGTGGTCGACATCGACCGGTTCGCGCCTCCCGAAGAGAAGCTCGTTCGCGAGCGCACCGCGGCGATCATCGCGCGATTGAACCAGCTACCGCGAACACCGGAGAGCTACGGGCTGATCCACGCCGATCTCCACATGCACAACTTCTGCTTCGCCGAAGGGAAGATCACCGCGTTCGACTTCGACAACTGCGAGTACGCGTGGTTCGTCAAGGACATCGCGGTACTCCTCTTCTACATCGCGCGAGGCGAGGCTCGAGAGGCGCGCGACGAAGCGGCCACTGCGTTCCTGGGGCCGTTCCTCGAAGGGTATCGGGAGCTCCGACGGATGGAGCGCGAGTGGCTCGCGGCCGTGCCGGACCTGCTCGCGCTCCAGCGCTCGATGAATTACGCGCTGTTCCACCAGTATCGCGACCCGGCCGTGCTCGACGAGAGCACGCTCGACCGGTGGGGGCGGTTCCGGCGCGACATCGAAGCGGACACACCCGTCCTGCAGATTGATTTCACGAGCTTCTAAACGGCGAGGAGTGATTCCCGATCGGCCCGGAGGGTAGGCAGGCGCTGGACGGGTGGGGAAGCGGCAGGAACCCGCTCCGTTCGGCCTTGTGTGCGCAAGAACCAGAAGGAGAAGCGAGCCCTGCCACAGGGGGAACAGCTCCGCCTACGCAGTCGTGACCGCAGGCGCCTGATTCGCTGGGGTGAGAGGACTGGCTGCCCGCTCACCCTGCGACGGTGCATGGCGGTGGCGAAGGTGGCCAGTGGCCAGTCGCGAGCGCAGGCATCGCGAGAGTTGCTGTGCGCTACCTCCACCGTGGTGGCCGCCGTCCAGCGCTACCTACAGAGTGGACGTGAAGGGCTGGTGGACCGACGTGCTCGAAATGGACAGCGCAAAGTGGATGAGCGCTTCCGAGCAACGCTCTGCCGGGTGCTGAAGGGCACACCTCAGCAGTCCGGCTGGCGACGCACCACGTGGACACGCGAGCTGTTGGCGCGCGAGGTGGAGAGGCGCGGTGCGCGTCTCGCCTACCACCATGGGACGCGCCCTGGCGTCGGTGGGCGCACGGCTGAAGCGGCCCCGCCCCGTGGTGCGCTGCCCCTGGCCCGCGCGCCAGCGGCAAGAGCGACTGTGGCAACTGAAGTGCCGGGCGGCCTACGCCCGGCCCGAGGAGCCCGTCTTCTACGAGGACGAGATGGACGTGCATCTCAACCCCAAGGTGGGGCCCGATTGGATGCTGCCCGGAGAGCGGCGGGAGGTCGTCACTCCGGGCAACAACCAGAAGCGATACGTGGCCGGAGCGCTCAACTCACGCACAGGCGAGTTGACGTGGGTGAAGGGGGAGCGGAAGACGAGCGCCCTTTTCATCGAACTGGTACGGGCGGTGAGCAACGCCTACCCCACGGCCAGGCGCCTGCACTTCATCCTGGACAACGCGGCCACCCATTCGAGCAGGCAGACGAAGCAGGTACTGGCTCAGATGGGCGAGCGGGTGGTGCTGCACTTCCTGCCGCCGTACTGCCCCGAGGGCAACCGCATCGAGCGGGTCTGGTGGGACGTGCACGCCAACGTCACCCGCAACCACCGGTGCAAGAAGATGTCGGCGCTCATGGCCGAGGTGGATGCCTACCTGGAAGCTCGCAACGCGCAGCAGACTTCAAGTCCGCTGCTGCGCGTCGCTCCCTCTCGACGCGCAGCCTGAGACCATTCGAGAATCACGGTTCGTCGTTTAGCTCTCTGCCGGGCCCAATCCTTGGCTCATGGTGGTGTGAAGGGGTTGTACATCCCGGAGATAGTCAATTCCCGCAGCATTATCACCAGATGGATGAATGGGTGCGCGTCACGGAGGGAACTATTGCCTTCACGGGCGTGGCCAATGGCCAAACACTGGAGGCCGTTGCCGGTGATTGTATCGAGATCCCGGCCGGGCACGCCCACTCTGTTCGCGTTGGAGCTTCTGGCGTGAAGTACGACATGTGGACACCCGAGCGGAGCGATGAGGCTTTCATGAAGCGGCTCGCTCGGGGGCCCGCACACGGGGCTGAGCCGAATGAGCAGAAGCTTGCTGTCCTCGTTCAAGCGAACTTCGACATTCCCCGTTGGGAGAACCAGGCTGCGGGCGATCCCCGTGCCCTGCAAGCGCTGGAAGACCTCCTGCACCCGTCCCTGGTGTTTCGGAGAGCCAACGGCACCATCGTGACACTCAGCGAGTACCTTCAGCGCTTCCGGGAACCACCACCCTCGGGCGGGAAGGGCATCTCCGTCCATCGTTGGGGATCGACTGAGCTGAAGCTCCTCGATCTCACGGCGGACAGCGCGGTCGTGTCCATCGTGGTGCATACCGTCGAGACCGACCGGGAATCCTTGATGGGCCGGCCAGGCGCCTACGAGAACATCCGAGCTTTTGTCCTCGAGCAGGACCGCTGGAAGTGCCGGATGTGGGTCAACTACCCGGTGTCCGGGACTCAACGTTCGTAATCACTCCCGCTGGCGGCATGCGCCGCAGTGGTTCCGAGGGCTCGAAGCTGCTCCGCTGCTCTGTCCGGGGGCTCAGCGTGAACCCTCCGTGGCCTCGCGGCCACGCTGGCGGAGCAGGGCCGCGGCCCGGGTCCGGACGCTGGCCATGGGGTGCTCTCGGGCCGCCTCCTCCAGTGAGGGCACCGCGGCCTCGCCCAGGTCCTTGCGGAGGAAGTCCTGGCAGGTGCCGTGGAACCGGTCACTGACGAGGCATCCGATCGCGTTCTGGATGACGACCGGCGCGTTGCGGTACGCGGCGTCATTGCGCAGCGCCGCCCGGTAGGCCGCCACGCCATCCACCCAGCGGAGGTTGTCGAAGTCGACGTTCCCCTCCAGGTAGCGGACATAGGCGCTTGTCGGGTACTTCGCCGCCAGCTTCTTCAACGCCGCCAGGGCCGCGTCCCGTCGCTGCGCCTTGATCAGCCGGTGGACCTCGTCGATGCCCGGGAGCTGCTCCACGACGGGCTGCCAGGCCGTGGCGCCCGTCGGAGCCTCCGCCGGTGCTTTCTCACTCGCGGGGGGCTTGGGCGACGGGCTTTCAGGGGACACAGGCGCCGGGCCCGCGGACCTCGAGGCCAACGCCCATCCGCCAAGGCCCACCGCGGCCAGGGAGAGCACGACCGCGCCTCCCACCACCCGGCGCGAGCGGCTCCGGGCGGGCGGGGGCGTCGTGGGGCCAGACCGGATCGTGGCCTCGGACTCCGCGGGAGCCACCGGCAGGGGCTCCGGAGCGCGGGCTTCGGCCTGAAGGTCCACCGGCGTCGCGCGGGGCTGCGCCCGGCCGTTCCGGGTCGCGAGCACTTCCTCCCTGGGACGTGACGGCGTGGGCGCGGAGGAGCGCGGCTCCCCCGAGGCATCGCCTGCCACGGGAGCCACGGAACGCACCGCCGGACCGGCCCCGGCCCCTTCGAGCGCGGCCAGGAACTCCGTGGCGGACTGGAAGCGAGCCCCCGGGGCCTTCTCCATCGCTTTCGCCAGCGTCGCTTCGAGCTCCGCGGAGAAGCCCGCGTCAGGTGCGGCGTCGCGCAACCGGGGCGGAGTCACCTCGCGCTGCATGCGCAGCAGCTCCGCGTTGCTGGTGGCGTTGAAGGGTTTCTTCCCGGTGAGAAGCTCGTAGAGCAGCACGCCGGTGGCGTACAGGTCCGTGGGCGGCCCCACCGGCTCGCCGTGGATCTGCTCTGGGGCCATGTAGGACGGAGTCCCGAGCATCATCCCCGACGTGATGCCCGTCACCTCGTCGCGCAACTTGGCGAGCCCGAAGTCGAGGATGCGCACCTGCTCCCCGAGTCCGACGGCGTGGGTGACGATGATGTTCTCGGGCTTGATGTCGCGGTGGATGATGCCCTGGTCGTGCGCATGGGCCAGACCCGCGAGCACCTGCCGCACGGCGCTCAGGGCCCGGGCCGGCTGCAGTGGGCCGTCGCGCAGCAGCGCCCGAAGCGTCTCGCCGGTGACGAAGTCCATCACCATGTACGGCGACTCCTGATCCACGCCGAAGTCGATGACCGACACGCAGCACGGATGGGTGAGGCGGCTCATCGCGCGCGCCTCCACCTGGAAGCGCTTGCGGAAGTCGTCATCGCGCGCCGCCCACGCGTGCAGGAACTTGATGGCGACGGACTTGCCCACCTCCAGCCGTTCGCCCCGGTACACCATGCCCATGCCACCGGCGGCGAGCCGCTCGATGATGCGGTAGCGCTCTTGCAACACCGAGCCGATGCGAGGATCCGTCACGGCCGTGGGCTCATTCATGGGCGCGCAAGATAACAAGTAGCGGCGCGAATCTTCTGCTGACCTGTCGTCGGTTCCTTCACGCACGCGCGGTGAAACGGCCGAGCTACTCGAAGGCGGTGAAGGAGAAGGTCGTCTGGAAATCGACGTCGGCTCCCTTGCTCATGAACGTGGGGGCCGCGGAGCCGCGCAGCACCACGTTGAACTTGCCATCGAGGAAGCGGGGGTAGTCGGCATCCGGAAGCGCTTCGGAGTCGAAATCCACCTCCATCGCCACAGGGCCGCTTCCGCTCGGCTCCGCAAGGTGGCCAGCGGCATAGGTGTTGTTGGACTCATTCATGAGGAAGAGCACCTCCACCCGGCCGTTGAACACCTCGGAGAGCGAGGCCACGCCTACGCTTCCGGCACCCAGCGTCAGGGTGAGGCTCTTCAACTCAACGCGCGAGGGCGACTGGCCATCCAGTTCCCGGCGAGCATCATCCACAAAGACCTTGAAGGGGTTGCCGGACTCGCTCTCGATACGCTTCTGCGAGGTAACGGTGCCGTTGGCGGTGTCCGAGGACTTGGCCTTGAGGTTGATGCCAACGGGGGCCGAAATGGACACCGGATCCCCGCAGCCAATCAGCGGGAGGGTGCACAGCACCAGCAGGAGAAAGCGGTTCACTTCGAGGGCTCTCTTTCAGCGGCACGAGCGCTCCCGGCCCAGAGCGCCACGGGTTGCCGCTTGTGTAGAGAGGACCCTCTGGCGGAGTCGCCGGCCACATGCGCGGGGGAGAGTTCTCCGAACCAGTGGCTTGGACAGCCCAATCGGGTTCGCTCCCCTCTAGGATGTCCGGACATGCCCACCACCACCTTCCGCAACGCCCGCGCCTCGGACCTGCCCACCATCATCCAGTTGCTCGCGAATGACGACATCGCGCGCTCGCGCACCGGTTACGCCGAGGAGGTCACTCCCGCAGTCGATGCCGCGTTCAAGGAAATCACCGCCGACGCGAACAACGAGATCGTCGTGGGCGAGCAGGACGGGCAGGTCATCGCCACGCTCCAGCTCACGTACATCCCGGGCCTGGGCCGCGGCGGGATCCGGCGGGCACTGGTGGAAGAGGTGCGCGTGCGCTCGGACCTGCGTGGGCAGCGCATTGGGGAAGCGCTGATGAATGAGGCGATGGAGCGCGCTCGGGCCCGGGGCTGCACCCTGATTCAGCTCACCACCGACAAGCGCCGCCACGAAGCCCAGCGCTTCTATGCGCGGCTGGGATTCGTGGCGAGCCACGAGGGCATGAAGCGCACGCTCTGAACGACTACTTCAAGGCGGCGGGGTCCATCCAGAAGGACTCCCACTGGTGGCCGTCCAGGTCCTCGAAGCTGCGCTGGTACATGAAGCCCTGGTCCATCTTCTCCTTGGTCTCCTTCGCGCCCGCCGCCAGCGCCTTCTCCAGCAGCGAGTCGACCGCGGCACGGCTCTCCGCCGTCAGGGCGATGATGGCCGCGGTGGAGGTCTTCGTGTCCGCGATCTCCTTCTTGATGAAGCCCTTGAAGAACGGCTTCACCAGCAGCATCGCGTAGATGTCCTCGCTGATGATCATGCAGGTGGCGTTGGCGTCGGTGAACTGGGGGTTGAACGTGTAGCCCAGCTTCGTGAAGAAACCGACCGCGCGGTCCAGCGACTCGACGGGGAGGTTGACGAAGATCTTGGTGCCCATGGTGCGTCTCCTGGCGGAAGAAAGTGGATGAGGTGAACGTCGCCTTCATCCACGCGACGAACCTGCTCCGGTGGGATCGACACCGGGTTTATTATTTCCCCGCGCCGCCGCCAACCCACCGGAATCACAGCACCTTGCCGGGGTTGAGCAGGCCCAGCGGGTCGAGCGCGCTCTTGATCGCCTGGTGCAGGCGCAGCGTCTCCGGCCCCAGCTGCGCGCCCAGGAAACCGCGCTTGAGGGACCCCACGCCGTGCTCGCCCGTGATGGTACCTCCCAGGGCCAGCGCCGCGTGCAGGATGTCATCGAACGCTTCCTTCGCCCTCGCGAGCGCCTTCGGATCCTTCCGGTCGAAGACGACGGTGGGGTGCATGTTCCCGTCGCCCGCGTGCCCGAACGTCCCGATGAGCACCCCGTGCTTTCCCGCGATGCGCTCCACCGCCGCGAGCAGCTCCGGGATGCGCACGACAGGCACGCCCACGTCATCCAGCAGCGTGGCACCGCGCTGCTCCAGCGCGGGGAAGGCGAAGCGACGGGCGCCCATGAGCAGCTCACCTTCGACTTCGTCGGCGGTGCTCATCACGGAGGTCGCTCCGGCCCGCTCGCAGGCCGCGACCATCAGCGCCAGCTCCTCTTCTCCCTGCACGCCGCCCGCGTCGGAGCGCGCAATGAGCAGGGCCTCGGCCTCGACGTCCAGGCCCATGGGCTTCCAGGACTCCACGGCGCGCACGGTGGTGCGGTCCATCAGCTCCAGCACGGACGGGCGTGAACGCTCCATGATGTCGCAGACGGCCGTGCCCGCGCTCACGAGCGTGGGGAACGCGGCCACCAGCGTCGTCGCCTTCGACGGCCGGGGCCGGAGCCGCAGCGTCGCCTCGGTGAGGACGCCCAGTGTGCCCTCCGAGCCGATGAAGAGCCGCGTCAGGTCGTAGCCCGCCACGTTCTTCACCGTCCGCCCGCCAGTGCGCACCACGGTGCCGTCCGCGAGCACCGCCTCCAGCCCCAGCACCGCGTCACCCGTCACGCCGTACTTCACGCAGCACAGGCCTCCCGCGTTGGTGGCCAGGTTGCCGCCGATGGAGGAGAACTCCCAGCTCGCGGGATCCGGTGCGTACCAGAGGCCCTGCTCCGCGGCGGCGGCCTTCACCGCGCCGTTGAGCGCACCGGGCTGGACGACGGCCAGCATGCCGCGACGGTCCACCTCCAGGATGCGGTTCATCCGCATGAGTGACAGGACGATGCAGCCGTCGCTCGCGTTCGCGCCACCCGACAGGCCCGAGCCCGCGCCCCGAGGCACCACCGGCACGCGCAGCGCCGTGGCCACGCGGAGCACGGCCTGCACTTCGGACGTGGACGCGGGCCGCACCAGCACCCTCGGCATGCTCGAAGGCGCCCACTCCGCCTGGTCGCGCCGGTGCGCCGCGAGCACGTCCGGATCCGTGATGACCGCCTCCGCTGGCAACACCTCCGCCAGCGCTCGCTCCACGTCGACCGTCATGAAGGCCTCCCAGGCTCTGGAACGTGAACGCCGGGCCGGCCACCCGTCATCCGTTCCCTGGCTCCCCAGCTTGCCTCGGAGCCGGAGCCGCTTCACCCACAAGGTCCCCCGTAGCGGATGGATTCAGGGGAAGATGGGGCCCGGATGACGACCCGAACAGCCGAGGCGGACCTCATCCAGACCCTGACGTCCCTCGAACGCCCGCTGCCCACGCGGCTGGCGAATCCCTTCCATCCAGCGTCTCCCGGGCCCTGGGGGCTGCGTGCGGCGGAGATGCTCCAGCAGCGGCTGCGACAGGAACCCGCGTACACCGAAGCCTTGTGGCGGCCGAGCGGCGGCAAGATGTTCGGCGTGCTGGTGGTCGCGGCGCCCGACGGACGGGTGGGGTTCCTGAGCGCCTTCTCCGGGATGCCGAAAGGTGCGTGGAACGTGGAGGGTTTCGTGCCGCCGCTGTTCGACCCGGTGGCCCGCGACGCGTTCTGGCCCGAGGGAGAGGCGGATCTGGCCGCGCTGGGACATCAGCATGCGGCGCTGTCCCGGGAGGCCGAGATGCTGCGCGCGCAGGGGGACGCTCCTTCGCTGCGCGACGTGGAGGCGCTCCTGGCGGAAGTGGAGCACGTGCGCGCCGAACGTTCACGAGCCCTGTGGCGGCAGGTGACCCAGGGATATGTCATTCCCAATGCGCGCGGTGAAACCCAGACATTGGCCTCGCTGTTCGCGCCCAAGCCTCCACCCGGTGGCGCCGGTGACTGCGCGGCGCCCAAGTTGCTGGCGTATGCCTTTCGCAACGGATTGACGCCTGTGGACCTCGCGGAGTTCTGGTGGGGAGCACCGCCGCTCGATGGCCGCAGGGAATCCGGTGCGTACTACCCGGCGTGTGACAACAAATGCGGCACGGTGCTGCCGTACATGTTGCAGGGATTGGATGTGGAGCTGCCGCCTCCCACCGCGCCAGCCGTACCCGAACCGCCCGTCCTCCATGAGGACCCCTGGCTCCTCGTGGTGGACAAGCCCGAGGGGCTGCCCACGCTCCCCGGACGCCATGCGCCCACGCGCGACTCGGTGCTCGTCCGCCTCCAGCCCCGGTTCCCGGAGCTGACCTCCGCCAGCTCCCTCCACGAACTGGACCCCGAGTCCTCCGGCCTCCTCGTCATCGCCCGGGACGCGGAGACCCGCGCCTCGCTCCAGCGCCAGTTCTCCCAGCGCGAGGCGGAGCACCGTCACGTCGCCTGGGTGGACGGCCGCGTGGAGGGAGACTCGGGCCTCATCGACCTGCCGCTGCGCCCGGTGGCCCACGCGTCATTGGAGGACTGCGTGGACGCCCGCCACGGCAAGCGGACCCGGAGCGCGTGGAAGGTCCTCCAGCGCGAGGCGGCCCGGACCCGGGTGGAGTTCGTTCCAACGACCCATCCGGCCCACACGTTGCGTATCCATGCAGCGCATCGCCTGGGGCTGGGACTGCCCATCGCCGGGGACGCGCGCTTTGGACGAGAGGACGCGCGGCTGATGCTCCATGCCGACGCGCTGACCTTCGTGCATCCACGCACGGGCGAGCGTCTGTCATTCACCTCGCCCGCGCCGTTTTGAAGTCTGGCGGCGTGAATTGTTTGATCAATTCAAAGGCTCGCGGCGACCAAGGGAAAAGGAAGGGCGGGAAGGCCCTTCATGAACAGACACCCCTACCTTGGAGAGGAATCCCATGGCCTACGCACGCAAGAACTCCGGCTCGAAGTCCATCATCGCGGGCCTGCTGCTGGCCGCGACGGCGCTCACCGGCTGCGGAGAGGACGACATCAAGCGCAAGTACCAGGGGACGTACGAACTGGATCTCCAACTCGACACCGGCGCGAAGGTGGCCGAGGGCGACCTGGACGTGGGCTTCAGCGTCTACAACGACGATGAAGCCATCATCTCGATGAACCAGCTGCTGTGCACCCTCTCCGCCAGCTACATGGGGAAGGTCGCCGGGCCCGGTGCGGAAGGCGGCGAGGTGGAGTTCGAGCTGCTGCGCGACGTGCGCCCGGATCAGATCCTCGCGTGCCCCGTGCCCGCGGAGTTGGGAGAGAACCTCTGGCTGCAGTTCCGCTTGGGCACGGGTCGCGTGGAGAACCAGCAGCTGACCATCGACTACTCCGGAACGGTGCAGCGGGGCACCCTGGAGGAGCTCGCGGCGGGCGGCGGCACGCGCGTGGGGTCCTTCGGCTACACGTTCCTGGGCAATGAGGTGGCGCTGCCCTGATGCACTCCCGTCGTCCACCGCGCGACACCGGGTGTGGCGGGCCCCAGCGGCTTTCCACATCCGGTCCTCGTCGCGGCGGACGTCGGATGCCATGCATTGACCCCTCCCGTCAGGTGCTTGCGCGATTCCTGCGTTGCGCGCATACCCTGGCTTTCGCGAAGTGGGGGGCAGGGGTCGTGCTCGAACTCAATTTGGAAGCCGAAGCCTGGATGCCCTTGTCGGGCGATGCGGAGCGCCACGCGCTGGACCATTCGTGGCCCTCCTCGGAAGAGGGCTGCGTGCGCTTCGTCGTGGGCGAGGACTTCTTCCGCCTGGAGCACGACGTCCGCCTGGAGCTCTACCGCGAGCTGGCGGAGCGGATGCTCGGCGTGTTCCGCGAGCTCACCCCGCTCGGCGGCTGGCTCTACGCGTTGGATCCGCAGCACCCCTGCTACCGCCTCCACCCGCACGTCCGCTTCGAGACCGGCGCGACGCTGGAGGAGATGACCGGGCTCTACACGCGCGAACACATGGAGCGCGTGGAGCGCGGCATCCACCCGCCGTCGTTCGAACCGCGCTGGGCCATGGACGTCCACCCGGCGGGGGACCCGGAGCACCTCTTCGCGCCGCCGGACTTCCACTTCGTCTTCGCCGCGCGCTACCGCGTGGGCAACTTCGACGGGCTGGAGGCCCCGGGCCGAGGCCCCATCGAGACGGAGACCTACGAGCTGCTGGGACACCGCCTCATCGCCGCCGTGGAACGGAACCCGCCGGCGCTCTTTCAGCGCGCGCGCAGGTTGGGTCCTGACGACTGAGGGGAAGCCGGAACGTCAGGCCGGCCGGGGCACGGTGCGCGGGCGGGGCTCACCCTCGTAGTAGAGGTTGGCGCGCCCCTCGCCGTAGACGACCAGCACCCGGTCGTTCTCCTCCAGGAGCCCCGACGTCTTCTGCGTGACCTTGCGGACCAGCGTGTCGAGCTGTGCCGGACCCTGCTTGCTGCTGGCCCGGACCGTGACGACTGGCATTCGGTGTTCCGCTCCTGGTGACCTCCCGCGACGGCAGGAAGGGCGTTGCGTGTCATAGCCAAGGGAACACTTCGTTGACAAGTGCGCGCTGCCACGGTGGATAGAGGTCATGCTCCACCTCGCTCGCGCATTGCTGGTTGTTTCGCTTGCCCTGGTCTCCACCACCGCCGCCGCGCAGTCGCGCGAAGCCCTGGACCTGCGGGGCCACGTGTCGCCCACGCCCGCCTGGCTGCCCCGGGGCATCTTCCTGGGCACTCAAATCAACAACGGCGCCATCATCCCCAACCTGCGCATCCAGTGGGAGTTCACCATCTTCCAGGACCGCAAGGACGCGTGGATCGCCGTCCTGGAGGGTGGGGTGGGGTGGGCGGCGTCGTTGCCCGACAGCGCGCTGGCGGACCGGAACCTCTACCTGCCGGTGTCCTCCTACTACGAGCACACGGCGCAGCTGGGATTCGGCTACCGCAACCACCTGCCGGGCAAGGCCCACTGGGGCTTCCAGGTGACGGGCGGCCCCACCTTCTACGGCGCCCACTTCACCACCCAGCCCCCGGACCGCCGCGTCGCGGGCACCGTCCAGGGCCGCGTCCAGATTGGCTACCAGCTGCCGCGCGACGTGGGCGTGGGCCTGGCCCTGAGCTACGCGGAGCCCTTCGGCCTGAAGAACCGCAGCTTCGCGCGTGACTTCGTGGGTGGCGTTAACATCGGATTTTTCGCGGATTGGCGGTAGGGGCGCGGTACACTCCATGAGCGAGAGTGGCCCCGCCTGCCGGTGCGGGTAGGGCGCCGCTTCCACGTCCATGGCCGAGCTGCTCAGTGCCCACGTCGCGCGCTACCTGCGCAACCGCGAGGAGTTCGAACGGGGACTCCCGGCGGGTCTCCTCCTCTTCACGCCTCCCCTGGGCGCGGTGCCTCCTTCCGACCTGGAGGAGTACCCGGTGCGGACGGTGACCAACGCCGGTCCGCCGACGCTCGGTCAGGATGAACCCATCGTCTTCCCGCTGCTCAAGTCCCAGGGCAACGCCTTCGGCCGGGGCATCACCGTGGGGCGCACCAGCAACAACGACGTCGTCCTGGATGACGGCAGTGTGTCCCGGTTTCACGCGTGGTTTTCCCGGGACGCGGGGGATGCCGGTTTTCGGCTGACGGATGCGGGCTCGAAGAACGGCTCGTACGTGGTCGGGAGCCGGCTGTTGGCTCGCAAACCCAGGGCGTTGGAGGACGGGATGCGGCTGCGCTTCGGCCAGGTGGAGGTCAGCTTCTACACGGCCGGAGGCTTCGCGCGCCTGCTGTCGGTGCGGCTACAATCCTGAAGTCTTGCCACGTCTTCGGCGGCCTGCATAACGTGCGGAGTCACCCTCTAGGCACGGATGGGAGCGTTCGCGGTGGCCTTGACCACAGAAGCCTTCGGGCTGACCGATGTCGGCCGGAAACGGCAACACAACGAAGACGCGATGATGGTGGACGCGTCGCTCGGCCTGTTCATGGTCGCCGATGGCATGGGCGGACACGCCGCGGGTGAAGTCGCCAGCGCGCGGGCCACGGAGGTCGTCAAGCAGCACATCGCGGCCAACCGGCACCTGCTCAAGGACCTGGCGCAGAACCCCACGGCGGACAGCCGCTCCGCCGCGGCCGCGCTCGTGGAGGTGGCGGTGCAGCGCGCGTGCGCGGACATCTACCGCACGGCGATGACGGACGCCTCCAAGCGAGGCATGGGCACCACGTTCGTGTGCCTGGCCGTGGGCGGCAACAAGGGCGTCATCGGCCACGTGGGCGACAGCCGCGTGTACCTGGTGCGTCACGGGCAGTGTCACCGGCTCACCGAGGACCACACGCTCGTCGCCGCGCAGCTCAAGGCCGGCACCATCACCAAGGAGCAGGCCGCCACCTCGCAGTACCGCAACGTCATCACCCGCGCGGTGGGCATCCAGGAGTCCGTCCAGGTCGACACGCTCATCGTGGACCTGATGCCGGGCGACGTGTTCCTCCTCTGTTCGGACGGCCTGCACGGCTACGTCGAGGACGAGGAGATTCTGCCGCTGGTCGCGGGGCTGCAGCCCGGGGACCTGCCGCGCAAGTTCGTGGAGATCGCCAACGAGCGCGGCGGCAAGGACAACATCACCGCCGTGGTGGTGAAGGTGGCCGGCGACAGCGCGGCGCTCGCCAGCGAGGAGACGAGCGAGGCGCAGTCGCGCATGGAGGCGCTGCGGAAGATCCCGCTCTTCCGCCACCTCACGTACAAGGAGCAGACGGCGGTGTTGTCCATCGCCACCACGCGCACCTACCCGGCGGGTCGGGAGATTGTCGTGGAGGGGCAGCCGGGCGAGGAGCTCTTCGTCGTCATCCGGGGCCGGGTGGCCATCGAGAAGAACGGCGTGGAGATCGCGGAGCTGCGCTCGGGCGGGCACTTCGGCGAGATGGGCCTCATCGACAACGCGCCCCGCTCCGCCACCGTGCGCGCCACGGAGCCCACGCGGACCATGGTCATCGCCCGCTCTGACTTGATGGGGCTGATGAAGCGCGAGGCCATCCTGGCGGTGAAGATGCTCTGGAGCTTCGTGCAGGTGCTGAGCGACCGGCTGCGCGCCACCAACTCGGAGTTGAGTGAGGCCCGGCAGGAGCTGGCGGTGGCGCAGGCCATCCAGCCGTTCGCGGAGGACTGAGCGGGAACTCCACCGACCCCCGGGGCGTCTTCAAGAGGACGCTCTGGAATTTCCCGGGGGAAACCGTCGTTGGGGGGCCGGCCTGGGAGTAAGGTCCCGGCCGCGTACACATGCGCAAATGGGTCTTCATCGCGGTGGCTGCCGTGCTGGCGCTCGCCGCAATCGTGCTGGGGCCCCGGTGGGGTACTCCGGCCGCGCGCCCCGTCTCGCCCGTCTCCGCCAGTTCCATCCGCCAGGGGATGCCCGCCTTCAACGCGGTGGCGGTGTCGTCTGGTTCGCAGGAGGGGCTGACGCTCACCGGGCGAGTGCTGGACGGCAACGGCCGGCCTGTGGCGGACGCGGAGGTGTCGCTCGCGGCTTCGGCGGAGCGGACGCTGGCGGACGTGCGCTGCGACGAGTGCGGACTGGCGCTGCTGGCCTGCACCGCGCACGAGACGGCGCTGCACACGCGGGCCTTCTTCGAACAGCAGCAGGGCTTCCTCACGGCGCGCGCCACGGTGCGGACGGACGCGGAGGGGAAGTTCCGCTTCGAGCACCTGGCGGGCGTGTCCTTCACGGTGTGGGCGCGCTCGGCGGGACTGGGCGTGGCGCTCAAGGACCGCGCCGCGCCGGGGGAGGCGGTGGAGCTGTACCTGCCGCCCTTGCGGAGCATCACCGGCACGGTGGTGGATGACTCCGGCCATGCGAGGCCCGGGGCGCGCGTGCGCGCGGTGTCGCGCAAGGTGCCGTTGCCCTTCGAGGCCGTGGCGGGCGCGGGCGGGGCCTTCACGTTGTCGGGCCTGGGCGAGGGCCCCTTCTACGTGCTCGCGGACGCGGAGGGATTCCAGCCCGCGGTGGCGCAGCACGTGGAGGCGGACTCGCAGCCTCTGCGCCTGAAGCTGACGCCTTCGCGCACGCTGGAGGTGCGCGTGCTGCGCGAAGGGGCGCCCGCGGCGGCGACGGTGCGCTTGCGTGGCGACCACCTGACGCGCGAGGAGCACACGGAGGCGCAGGGCGGGCCGGTGCGCTTCAACGGCCTGTACCCGGATGAGGTGGTGGTGACGGCGGAGGCGCCGGGCTTCGGCTCCGCGCCCCAGACGCTCACGCTGTCGCAGCGGGTGACGCAGGTGACGCTGGTGCTGGAGGCCGCGGGCCGGTTGCTCGTCACGATTGTGGATGAAGACGGCCAGCCGGTGCCCAACCCGCAGCTGCTCCTGCGCACGGTGGCGGGCGACCTCATCCGCCGCGACGCGGTGCCCACCGGCGCGTTGGCGGAGCTGGGGCCGTTGGCGCCGGGCGAGTACGTGCTGGAGGGGCAGGCGGAGGGCTTCACCGCGGCGCAGCTGCCCGCGCGCGTGGCACCGGGCGAGACGCCGCTGGAGCTGGAGCTGGCGAAGGCCACGGTCATCAGCGGGCAGGTCATCGACGAGTACGGCCGGCCCGCGGCGGGCGTGTCCGTGCTGGTGCAGCCCACGGGCGGAGTGGTGAACGCGGGCGAGGATGGCCACTTCACTGCGCAGGTGCCCATGCCGGGGCTCTACACGCTGCACGCGCACCACTCCGAGTGGGGCGGCGGCAGCGTGCAGGCGTCAGCGCCCGCGACGGATGTGACGCTGTCGCTGGAGGCGAAGGCCGGCGCGGACGTGACGGTCACGAGCGGCGGCCGGCGGGTCGAGGGCGCGGACGTGACGATGTGGGCGGATCCGGAGAACATCTTCCGCAGCGACCGCCCCTCCGGGCCGGACGGCGTGGTGCCCATGCGGGGCCTGCCACCGGGCACGTACCAGCTGGTGGCGTCGCATCCGGAGTACCTGCCGTCGAGCCCCAAGTCGGTGACGGTGCAGGACGGTGGGAAGCAGCAGGTGACGGTGGAGCTGGAGGCCGGCGCGCAGCTGACGGGCGACGTGGTGGACGAGGACGGCCAGCCGGTGGTGGGCGCGGTGATGAGCGTGGCGCCGCGCGTGGCGGAGCCGACGCAGTCGGATTCGAGCGGCCACTTCGAGTTCCGAGCGCTGCGGCCGGACCGCACCTACGTGGTGGAGGCGCGCCACGCGAGCTACGAGCCGATGGAGCGGCCGCAGGGCAAGCCGGGCGGGCCGCCGGTGCAGGTGAAGATGCGCCGGCGCACGACGTTTCGGGGCCGCGTGGTGGATGACTCGGGCCAGCCGGTGCGCCGCTTCCGGATGGACGAACACGACGTGAACAGCCCGGATGGCCGCTTCGAACTGCCGCTGTCCACGGCGGGGGACCGGCTCATCGTGGCGGTGGATGCGGCGGGGTACGAGCCGCAGGTGGTGGACCGCCCCGCGACGCCGCAGGACATGGGCGACATCGTGCTGGTGAAGGCGCCGTCAGTGTCCGGGCGGGTGCGGGATGCGTCGGGTGGTGCGGTGCCGGACGCGGTGGTGACGTGCGACGTGTGCGACGGGTCGGTGCTGTCCGGGCCGGATGGCAACTTCACGTTGGCGAGCCCGCCCTTCGTGCCGCGCTTCACGCTGTCCGCGCGCAAGGGCAAGGTGAGCGGCACGCAGGAGGTGCCGCGAGGCAGCACTGCGCCGGTGGAGCTGACCCTCAAGCCCGCGACGCACCTGAAGGGCCGGGTGTACCTGGCGGACGGGAAGCCCGCGGCGGGCGCGCAGGTGGAGGGGCTCAACGCGGACCGCAGCGAGTCGGTGTCGCTCATCACCGGCGCGGATGGCAGCTACAGCGCGGACCTGTCGCCGGGCAACTACCGCTTCGTGGTGGGCGGGCGTGGTGCGGGCCAGCCGGCGGTGGTGGTGCAGGTGGCGGGCGCGGACATGACATTGGACCTGGGCCCGGTGCCGGGGACGGGCTCCGTGACGGTGTTGATCCAGCCGGAGCGGGGCAAGGCGCTGTGGGTGGTACC